>NZ_NHSG01000100.1:0-24979 GCF_020024005.1 Streptomyces purpurogeneiscleroticus | reverse complement strand
GCCTGCACCAGGAAATCGGTGCCGAGCGGCGGCGTCGGCCCGAGCGCGTCGCCCCAGCCCGAGGCCCCGGCGTACACCAGGCCCGGGCGGGTCCTGCACAGGTCGTCGGCGTCCAGGCGCAGCTGGGCGGCCTTGCCCGGCGCCCAGTTGTGCAGGAACACATCGGCCCCGGAGACCAGTTCGTGGACCTCCCGCCGGCCGGCCTCGGTGGTGAGGTCGATCTCGGCCACGGTCTTGTCCGCGTTGAGCGCGCTGAAGCGGGCCGAGCAGGTGCCCGCGATCGGCGGGATGCCGCGCATCGGGTCGCCGCCCGGCGGCTCGATGCGCATGACCTCGGCACCGAGCATCCGCAAAATGTGCCCGGCGAGCGGGCCCTGCACCCGCCGGGTCGACTCGATGACCCGCAGGCCGCCGAGCGGCGCTCCCGTCGCGGGCGAAGGCCGCTCGGCGGCCCGCTCGGGGGACGGCGTCAGGGTCCACGGCCGGATGCCGATCGGCGGGAACGGGTCCTCGCGGACGGCCAGCACGCTGACCCCCGCCTCGCCGGCCGCGTGCCGCACCGCCCGGAACGGGGCGCGGGCCACTGCCTCGTACAGGGACGCCGGCAGCGGGCAGCCTGCGGTACCGAACCGCTGCTGGAAGGGGAGCCAGCCGCGCCCGACGTCGGCGGGCGGCGCGCCGAGCCGCCGCCAGAAGTCCTGCCACTGCAGGGGATCGAGGGTCTCGAACTCGATGTGCACCCCGTCGGCCGTGAGCCAGACGCACTCGCCGGGGGTGAGCGGCTCCGGCGGGTCGTCGTCGACGGCGGTCGCGGCGGCGAGGTACTGCGTGACGGAGAGCAGCGCGGCCTGGGCGACAGACGTACGGACCCCTTGCAGCGCCAGGCCCCTGGACCGGCCGATGAGGACGGCGAGGGCGCCCTGCGCGGCCAGTACTCCGGCCACCGCCGACGCGTAGTCGACGGCGAGTGGTGCGGGGCGGCCGGCCGCGCGGCCGTGCACATGCATGATCCCGCAGGCCGCCTGCACGGCCCGCTCGTCGGGCAGCGGCAGGCCGACCGGCCCCGCCCAGTCGATCGTGTACTGGGGCCGGCCGGACTTGGGGGCGTTCGCGAGGTCCAGGGCGCGCGCCGCGACGCGCCCCGCGACCGCGGCCTCGGCGGGCTGGGCCGGGGCCGTCATGCGCCGCCGCCAGCCGCCGGACGGCGGCCTTGTGTCGAGTACAGGACGCTGGACGCCGCGCGGAAGGACGGGTCCCGCATCAACGCCCGTACCTCCTCCAGGTCCCGCTCGGTCATGCCCGCGGTGATCAGCTTGTCCCGCAGGTGGTAGGTGTGGTGCAGCTGGAGCCGCAGCCCTGCGGAGGCGGCGTGCCGGGCCTCGATGAACGGCTGCGGGTCGATGTCGACGAGCCCCGCGGCCCGCATCGCGACCGGCACCCGCCGCCCCCAGTGCGGGTCACCGCCGCCCGCCCGCATCGCGGCTGCCTTGGCCCGCAGGAAGGCCGTGTACAGCCCGGCCGCGCGCTCGTTCGGGGCGAGCAGGGGCGGCTCGTACGACGTGTCGAACTCGTCGATCTGCAGCAGGCCGCCCGGCTTCAGGGCGCGCACCAACTTGGCGAGCACGGCGTCCCGCTCCGGGAGGTGCTGGAGGACGAGGCGCGCCACGATGAGGTCGAAGGCCGCCTCGGGCAGCGGGTCGGTCACCACGTCGTGCCGGACCACGGAGAGCCCCGGCAGCTCGGCGATGTGGTGCGGCTTGACGTCGGTGGCGGTCACCTCACCGGTGGACGCGACGCGCGCGGCGAGCCAGCGCGCCACGCTCCCGCCGCCCGAGCCGACCTCCAGGCACCGCCAGCCGTCCCCGACCCCCGTCGCGGCCAGCCGCGGGAGGGTTACGGGGTCGTACGCGGCGGCCAGGCAGCGGTGCTGCTCCTCGCTGTGCGTGCTGTCGTTGTCGAAGACGTAACCAAGGGTGCGCAGTGTGCTCCCCGCCTCTCTGCGTTGCACTTTCAGGTCCCCGGCTCTCAAGTCCACTGGCCGGAGCCGCAGGTGTCCGTGCGGCCGGTGAGCTGTTGGCGCAGTGCCGTGCGGCGCACCTTGCCCGTGCCCGTACGGGGAACGTCGTCCCAGGTGAGGACGGTCGGCTCGCGCAGCGCCGGGAGGTCGCGCACCGCCTCCTCCCAGCGGTCCCGGTCCAGCTTGCCGTCCGCGGTGACCACGACCGGCAGCGGCGCCTCGCCGGGACTGCCGAGCAGGACGCACTCCAGGGCCTGCGGCAGCCGCTCCTCCAGGACGTCCTCCGTTTGCAGACAGCTCAGTTGCGGGGTGCGGTCGACCTCGCGGTCGATCAGCCGGACGCTGCCGCCGCGGCTCCGGATACCGAGGTCACCGGTGTGCCACCAGCCGCCGTGCTGTTTCGCCGCCCAGCGGGCGTCCTCGCCGACGTACGCGAGGCCGCGCGCCGCCGTCCTGGCCAGTACGAGCCCCTCGCGGCCCCGCGGCAGCGGCGCGAGCGTTTCGGGATCGACCACCTTCAGCCGGGTCTTGAGCGGAATGGGACGGCCCAGATCGCGGGCGTCGTCCGACGACAGGGAGCGGCGGGTGTGGAAGCGGAAGGTCAGCGGGCCGGTCTCGGTCTGGCCCCAGCCCTGCATCCACACCGGGCCGCGGTGCGCGCTGGCCTGCAAGTAGGCGCGGAGGACGGGCGGGTGCATCGCGTCGTACGTGCTGATGTACAGCCGTACGCGCCGGAACGGATTGTCCAGGCGGGCGGTCAGCGGCCGGAAGCGGACGTACGAGGAGGGGAGCGCCTCGACGATCGTCGGCGGGTGGGCGCGGAGCAACGGGTCGGCGGCGTCCGGGTCCTGGCCGGTGACGATCGTGATCCGCCGGGGCGCCAGGCACAGCACGCTCGCGGTCCAGCAGAACGTCCGGCCGTGCGCGTACGAACTGGCGTTGAGCAGCGTGTCATCCCGGCGCACGCCGATCTTCGGATACCGCACGGTCTCGAACCGGGCCAGCTTGCCGATGATCGTGCGGGTCGAGTGCACCACCAGCTTGGGGACGCCCGTGGTGCCCGAGGTGTGGTTGATCACCAGGGGCTCGTCGTCGTGCCGGCGGCGGGGGCCGGGCGCGGGGTTCCCGTGCAGCGCTTCCAAGGCGAGCGCGCCCTGTAAAGCGCCGTCCAGCACGACGCAGGTGTCCGCCGCTTTCAAGAGGTCGGCGCCTTCGGCGCGGGCCCGCTCCAGCAGGCCGGACGTGGTGACGAGCAGGGCGGGGCCCAGGCGTTCGAGCAGCAGCCGCAGCGTTTCTCCGGAGAGCTGCCCGGAGAGCTGTGCCGGGACGGCGCCGATCCGCACGGCGGCGCAGGCCAGCAGGTCGTAGTCCCAGTGATTGTCCTTGACGATCGCCACCCGGTCCCCGGGGCGGGCCCCGGTGGCGGCCAGCCGGCCCGCCATGTCCTGGACGAGCGCGGCCAGTCCGGCGACGGAGTGTGCCGTACCGGCCTCCGGCGCGATGTCTAACGGCCGGTCCAGCAGGAACTCCGTACCGTGGCCGCGCTCGGCGCACTCCTCGAACAGGGTCCCCATGTCATGCGGTTTCACGTGTCGTCTCCCGGTCGGTCGTGTCGTGGGGGCGGGGGCCGCGCAGCCGGCTGAGGACGCGCGAGGCGGCGAGCGCGCCCGAGCGCACGGCGCCCTCGGAGGACGGCCGCAGCATCACCCAGTCGCCGGCGTACTCCACGGGGCCCGTGGCGCGGGCCATGAAGGACGGGCGGCGGCGCAGCGCCGCGGGGGTGGCCTCCGGCAGGCCGTGCGGGAAGGCGTGCACGAAGTTGCGCATACCGGCCTTCTCCAGGCCCGGTACATAGCGCCGGGCCGCCTTGGTGAGGCGCTCGACGACCTCCCGTTCCGGCGCGCCGAGCAGCTCGGGGATGGTCCGGGGGTGCGCCATGAGGGTCAGCAGGCCCTTGCCGGCGGGGGCCCGTGCCGCGTGCTTGATGTGGTCGGCGATGACGCCGGAGAGCGTCTCCTCCTCCGCGTCGGGCGTGAGGAGGAGGTACAGCGGATCGCCGCCGGCCCGTGGCCCGAGCGGCCGGTCCAGCAGGCAGCTCACCTTCAGCGTCGGCGTGAACGTGCACGCGGACAGGAACGCGGCCTCGTCCGCGGAAGGGTTGGCGTGCAGCCGGGCCGCGACGGGCGCCGGTACGCAGAGCACCGCAGCGCGCGCCGTGACGACGCCGTTGCCGATCCGCAGGCCCGCCGAGTCCCGGTCGGCGACCACTTCGTGCACCTCGCTGCCGGTGACGACGTCGAGCCCGGCAGCGAGCCGGCGGGCGAGCAGGTCCATGCCGCTCGCGTACGTGTGCCAGCTCGCCGGCCCGCCCGCGTCCAGCAGCAGGCTCAGCATCGGGGCCGCGGCGGAGCGCGCGGTGTCCCAGCCGAAGAAGCCGCCGGCGACCGGCTGCAGGAGGTAGTCGTGGAGATCGGGGTGGTAGCGCCCGGCCAGTTCCTTGACGGTCGTCGTGCCCAGCGGCGTTCGCTCCGGGCGGTCGGCGTCGAACTCCGCGCGCTGCCGCGCGAGCCGGGCCAGTAAGCGGGCCAGGTCCAGCCGGGCGCGCGGGCCGAGCCCGGCGCCGGTGAGCAGCGCCGACGGCTCCGCGACGCCCGGCCGGGCCCGCGCGCCGCGCCACATGCCCAGCCGGCCGCCGATCCGCGGCACATCGCCCTCCGGCACGCCCAGCCGCTCGATCAGCTCCCAGGTCGCGCGGTAGCCGTGCCGGGGGAGCTGCTCGGCGCCTTCGTCGACGGTGTAGCCGTCGTGCCGGAAGCTGCGCATCCGGCCGCCGACGTGCCGCTGTTTCTCGTACACCCGGACGCTCAGCCCGGCGCGCTGCAGCTCGTGCGCGGTGGTCAGCCCGGCGATCCCCGCGCCGATCACCGCCACGTCCAGGTCCGGACTCATGCGGCGACCCCCGAGCCCACCAGGAGGTTCGCCACCACCAGCAGCGCCACGCTCAGGCGGTGCACCCTGAAGCCGGTCCTCCGGGCCCGCATGATGTCGCCGCGCACGAAGCCGGTGACGAACTGCTTCGTCCGCAGCGCCGTCGCGGGCAGCATCAGCAGCACGAACCACCACGGCGCGATGCCGGTGGCCGAGGCGACGGCGCCGAGCAGGAACTCCGCGGCCGACAGACAGCCGATGAACACGGCGTTGCCGCGCTCCGACACCAGCGCCGCCACGGTCGGCCGCCCGACGGCCCGGTCGCCCTCGACGTCGTTGGTGTTGGAGTACACCCCGAACATCAGCGGCCCGAACCCGAACAGCACGCCCTGCACGAGGAGGAACCCGGAGAAATGGCCCGCGGCGAGGCCGTACGGCGCAACGACCAGCACCACGCCCAGCGCGACGAGGAACGCCTCCTGGAAGCCGTGATAGCTGATCTTCAGGCCGTAGGAGTACTGGAGGGACACCACGAACAGGGCCGCGATCAGCACCAGCGCCCACGTCGGGCGGTGCGGCGCGACGGCCACGGCGGCGGCCCACAGGAGCGCGCCGGTCAGCGCCGTCAGCCAGGCGAAGCCGAGCGCCTCGCGTTCCGTCAGGGTGCCCGCCACCAGTGGCTTGCGCAGTTTGTTGCGCAGTGGGTTGTCCGGGCCGTAGTTCTGGGTGTCGCTGCCGTCGCGGAAGCCGGTCACGTCGTCCAGCGCGACCATCGCCATGATCACGAACACCTGGCCGAGCAGGAAGATCACGAGCATCGTGGCGGTGGGCCGGTCGAACCGGGCGGCGGGCAGCAGCACGGCGGCCAGCACCACCAGGATGCTGAGGTAGTAGTCGTAGACGTCGAGCTTGCCCAGCCGGGCGTAGCTGCGGAGCCGGTGCTCCGCCCGCCCCGCGGCGGCCTGCGGCAGCCCGGCCGGTAGGTCGTGGTGCGCCATCTTTCTTGTCCTCCTTGAGAGTTGGTCGCTTGTTGACCGTTCGCTCGCCGATCGGTCGCTCGCTGGTCAGCCGGCCGCGCACGCGCACACGGCGTCGGCGATGTACTCGACCTGCGCGTCGGTCAGATGCGGATACACCGGCAGTGCCAGCGCCTGTCTGCCCGCCTCCTCGGCGTGCGGCCACCGGTCCCCGGGCGCGGCGTACACGGCGAACGCGGGCTGCAGCGGCAGCGGGAGCGGGTAGTACGCGTGCGACTCGATGCCGCGCTCGCGCAGCTGCCGCTCCAGCTCCTGCCGCCGCTCCGCGAGGACCGCGTAGACGTAGTAGCAGCGGCCGTCCCGGCCCGCGGGCGGCGGGACGACGCCCCGCTCCGCCAGCGACGCGAACCGCTCGGTGTAGTACTCGGCGATGGCGGCGCGCCGCTCCAGCCGCCCCGCCAGCCCGCCGAAGCGGTGGATCTGGAACGCCGCCTGGATCTCGTCGAACCTGCTGTTCCGCCCGATGACGTGGTGCAGGAACCGGTTGTGGCCGTCCTGTCCGTGGTTGCGCAGCATCCGCACCCGCTCCCCGAGGGCGGGGTCCCGGGTCACCACCACGCCGCCCTCGCCGGGCATCCCGAAGGACTTCACCTGCACGAACGAGAACACCCCGGCCTCGCCCCACAGTCCGGCGGGCGTGCCGCCGAGCACCGCGCCCTGCGCGACCGCGGAGTCCTCGACGAGCCGGACCCCGTGGCGCCGCGCGAGGTCGGCGAACTGCGGCATGTCGGCCATGACGGAGAAGATGTGGGCCGGCATGACCGCCTTGGTGCGCCCGGTGATGCGTTTCTCCACCTCGGTGGGGTCGGCGACCATGGTGTGCGGCCGGACGTCGGCGAACACCGGCGTGGCCCCCAGGTGCACGACGGAGGAGGCGAGCGGGGCACAGCCGAAGGCCGGTACCACCACCTCGTCGCCCGGTCCCACGTCCAGCGCGGCGAGCACCAGGTCCAGCGCCGAGGTCCCGCTGCTGCACGCGACCACGTCGGCGGCGCCGAGCGATTCCTTGAGCACTTGCTCGAACCTGCGGGTGTGTTCCCCGAGGATGAAGCGCTGTTCCGGCGCGAGACCGATGTCGCGGAGGAGACCGAGCAGTACCTCACGGTCGCCCTCGAACAGGTCCGGCGGGAAGAACGGAATACGTGGCGGTACGGTCATTCCGGCCTCCCGCGGTAGAACGCGCCGATGACTTCGCAGACGCGGTCGAGCTGCCGCTCGGAAAGGTCCGGATGGAATGGCAGCGCCACCGCGCGGCCGCTCGCCGCCTCGGCATTCGGGAAGTCCCCCCGGGAATGGCCGATTTCCGCGAAGCAGGGCTGCAGATGCAGCGGGGTCGGGTAATAGACCTCGGTCCCGATGCCGTGCCGGGCGAGATGGTCCACCAGTTCGTCCCGGCGCTCGACTTCGATCAGATAAACGTAGAAGACGGGCGAGGAGCCCGGTCCGCGGTCTACCACTTCGGGCAGCCGCAGAACGCCGGGAATCTCCCTGAGCCGTTCCCCGTAGGCCGCGGCCAGTTCACCGCGGCGCGCGATGTCGGCGTCCAGCCGGGTCAGTTTGGCCAGCAGCACCGCCGCCTGGATGTCGTCCATCTTGCTGTTCACACCGGGCAGCGCGCTCCGCGTCGAGATCGTGGGGAAGTCGTCGACGGTGCGGCCGAGCCGGCCGTGGTGCCGCAGGCCGGAGACCAGCTCCGCCGTCCCGGGATCGTCCGTGAGCACCGCCCCGGCGTCGCCGAGCGCGCCGAGCGTCTTGCTGGGGAAGAACGACAGCACCCCGCCCGCGCCGTGCAGTCCGGCGTGCACACCGCGCTGCCGCATGCCGATCGCCTCCGCGCTGTCCTCCAGCAGCACCAGGCCGTGCCGGGCGGCCACCGCGGCCAGGCCCGCCATGTCGGCCATCTGATGGAAGAGGTGCGCGGGCAGGACGAAACGGCTCGTCGGCGAGACGGCGGCGGCCAGCGCCGCGGGGTCCATGGCGTAGGTGACGGGGTCGATGTCGACGAACTGCGGCCGGCCCCCGGCGAGCGCCACCGAGGTGGCGGTGGCCGCGAAGGAGTACGCGGGCACCAGGACACCGTCGCCGGGCCGGATACCGCAGGCGCGCAGCAGCAGTACCAGTGCGTCCGTGCCGCTGTTCACCCCGATCACATGGCGCGCTCCCGTGTACGCGGCCAACGCGCTTTCCAGCTCCGTCACTTGTCTGCCGTGTGAAAATTTCCCGTTGTTGAACACCTCGTTCACACGGTCTTCGATCAATGGCCACAGTCCCGCAAAGGTCTCCGCCTGAGAGAAGAATGGGACTGTATGACAATGCACTTGAAAGGTCGTCGTGTCATCATCGGTCGTGCCGCGACGATCCATGCCGAGAGCTACCTCGACCACCCCCTGGTACGCATTCAGCGGTTTCCCGCAGGGTGAGTGATCCCCCGTTCGCAGCAATCGACACGTGCCCCCTGGCATATTCACACTTTGCGGTAAGTCCTCTTCGTATTTCTTGACTCGTCTTATCGCGGCACGCAGCATTCGCTTGTCCGATGAACGGCGCGCACGCGCGCCCGCATTTTTGGAGGAAGATGCTGCAGCCCCTGGCCGCCTTACCCGAAGTCCGCCGGTCGCAAGGGAGTTCCGTATGACCCACCCCGCCGAGGACCAGGCACCGCAGCCGCCGGTAATGGTCGAGCACGACGCCCTGCGCGCGGCCGTCGCCGCCCTGTTCGCCTCCCACGGTGTCCCGCAGCGACGCGCCCGTACCGCCGCCACCGCGCTGTGCTACGGAGACCTCACCGGACTCGACTCGCACGCCCCGGCCCGCCGCGCGATCCACTTCGACTGCGCCGGGTTCCACACCGCGCGCGCCGCCGAGAAGGGCGCACTCGCGCGCAACTGCGGCGGCCGGCGCATCGCCCGCCCGCCGGACCGCGGCGACATCGGCTTCTTCGCCCTCGCCAGCGCGCCGGAGGGAGCGGCGGAACACCTCGTGACGACGACCGACAGGGGAGACCAGTGACCGGACGTATGTCCCGCGAGGGCGGCGCTTCGCGCGAGGACGGCGCGAAGCGCTCCGTGCGCGGCGACCTCGTGAAGATCCTGCTGCACCGCCGGACGGACCGCGGCATGACGCTCGAACCGCACGCGAGCCGCTGCGTACGCCGCGGCGAGGTGCACGAACTGGTCACCACCGACCAGCGGGAGACCCGCCCGGGCTCCCGTATCGACCGGGTCGGCTTCCTCGGCTTCGTGGAGCTGGCCTGCGCCGGGGTGATCGACCGCGGGGACGACGTCTGGATCGACGGCCTCTGCATCGGCACCGTCGTCGGCTTCGACGCCTGCCACTTCCCCAACCACTACAACATCCTGATCGGCACCGGCCGGCTCGTCACCGGCAGCGACCTGGAGCTGTGCCCCGAACTCCCCGTCGCCTTCACCCAGGTGCCTTCCGCCCAGCACTGAACGCTTCCTGCGCACACGGCGACGGCCGGTGGCCCCCACGGGGACCACCGGCCGCGCCTTTCGGGTCGGTGACCGGATCAGCCGAGCAGCTCGACGTCCAGGTTGCCGAAGTGGTAGTTGCGTACCGCCGCCAGCAGCTCGTCGAGCGACAGCTCGCCGTCGTCGTCGGTGTCCACCTTGCGGAACGCCTCCTGGGCCTTCGAGCGGTCCACGCCGACCCCACCGAGCCATGCCTCGAACTCACCGGCGTTGATCTGCCCGTCGGCGTTCTTGTCGCAGAGACCGATGATGCCCTTCACCACCGGGCCCAGCGCGCGGTTGAAGTTGGCCTCGCCTCCCTGGAAGATGAGGTTCCCGGTGACACTCATGAACTGGTCCCGAGTGAGCGGGCCGTTCGACGGCACCCCGGCCGCCTGCGTGAGGTGATCGAAGAGGCTGCGGAAAGCCTCCCGCAGCGCCCCCGCCTCCGGGGAGTCGGTGCGCTTGCCGAAGTTCTGCGCGATCTTGCCGGCCTCCTGCTCGAAGTCCTGCCATTCCAGGATTCCGTTACTGTCCGAGTCCCACTTCTCGAAACGCTTCAGCAGGCGGTCGTTCGCGACGGCAGTAGTCATGATTGTTCCCTTTCCTTGGTTGTGCGGATGTCAGCGACGCCGGACGGAGCGCCGGCGCCGCCTCGCGGACCCTTCTTCTCCAAAGGCCCGCAAGTCTGGAATTCAGAGGAGCGTGACCCGGGCCCCGGCGGCTCTTCCGCGGGTGTCCAGCAGGGCACAGTCCGCGCGGGTCAGCGTCGGCAGGTCGTAACACGCGTGGTGCTGCAGGAGAATTGCCAGATCGGCACCGGCCAGGGCGTCCGGCAGGGATTCCACGCGCTCCAGGAATGCGCCGTCCGCGGCGAATTCCCGTACGTACGGGTCGTGATAGCGGACCGTGCTGCCCCGGGCGCGCAGTCCGCTCGCCACCGGTGCCGCCGGCGATTCCCTGGCGTCGGCCACATCGGGCTTGTACGCCACGCCGAGCAGGACGACCGACGCTTCTTCGGGCGCCTTTCCCATGTCGCCGAGGAGCCCGAGGGCCCGCCCGACGACATGCTCCGGCATCCGCGACACCACTTCATGGGCCGCGGACAGGGTCCGGAAGTGGAAGCCCTCCGCATCGGCCTTCGCCGCGAGATAGCGGGGATCGACCGGGATGCAGTGGCCGCCCACCCCGGCCCCCGGCTGGAACGGCGCGAACCCGAAGGGCTTCGTCGCGGCGCAGTGCAGCACGTCCCACACGTCGATGCCCGTGCGGTCGCAGAACAGCGCCACCTCGTCGACGAGCGCGATATTGACGTACCGGTAGGTGTTCTCCAGCAGCTTGGCCATCTCGGCCTCGCGCGTGCCGCGCGAGACCACCAGCGTCTCCACGAACCGGCCGTAGAAGGCGACGGCGTGCTTGGCGCACAGGGGAGTGCAACCGCTCACCACCTTCGGGGTGTTGCCGATCCCGAACTGCCGGTTACCCGGGTCGATGCGCTCGGGCGAGTACGCGAGGTGGAAGTCCGTGCCGGCCCGCAGCCCGCTGCCCTCCTCGAGGAGCGGCCGGACGACGTCCTCCGTCGTGCCCGGGTAACTCGTGGACTCCAGGACGACGAGCGTGCCGGGGCGCAGGCCGCCGGCCACCGCGCGGGACGCGGCACGCACCGCGCCGAGGTCCGGCGCGCCGCCCGCGCCCAGTCCCGTGGGGACGCAGATCACGACGGTGTCGGCCCGGCCGGTCACGGACGCGTCGTCCGTCGCGCGGAACCCCGCCGCCAGCATGTCGGCGACCTCCGCGTCCGTCACCCCACCGACGTGCGAGCGCGCCTCGTTGAGGCCGGTCACCACCGTGGTGGAGACGTCGTACCCGATGGTGGTCAGGCCCGCGGCGCACGCGGCCTGTGCGAGCGGCAGCCCCACGTGCCCCAGCCCGATCACCACGAGATCGGCAGTCATGGAAATTCCCCCCTCGTTCGCAACGGCTCCTTTTTCGGATCAGGCGGAGAAACTCCCACTCGTCGGGTCGACATGCGCGCCATGTCCCGGCTGCACGGTCAGCGAGGGGGTCAGGCAGAACGGGTCGCCGTAGACCTTGACGGGCTTGTCGGTGCGATTGACGAGGACATGCGAGCCGAGCGGCAGCTTGTTACAGCCCACCGGATTCTCGTACGTGGTGACGGGCTGGATCTCGGTTTGGAAAACGGTGACTTCACCGTTGCTCGGGGCAGCGGTGGCCGGCGCGGTCGCGGAAACGCTCGCGAGGAGCGCGCCGGCGACCAGGGCGAAAACGGAACCTGCTCGGCGCATATGACTTTCCTTTCGCGGAGAACGAGTGCCGCTTCAATGCTGCCCCAGTGCCGCGCCGCGAAATATTCACCCGTCAAGGTGCACCCGAATCAGCGACAATATGCCGATCCGATGGCAAGAAAAGATCGTATGACCGGCCCGCGAAAGGGATACGGTCGCCGCCATGGACGAACTCGCGCTGCTCGAACGCTCCGGCGGCCCCGTGACCCGTGGCCGACTCGCCCGTGACCTCACCGCGCTCGGCCTCGCCGACGGCGACCACGTCATGTTCCACACCGAGTTGTCGGCGCTCGGGTACGTGGCGGGCGGCCCGCAGACGGTCATCGGTGCGCTCCGCGATGTCGTGGGTGAGCGGGGCACGTTGATGGTCACCTGCGGCTGGAACGACGCACCGCCCTACGACTTCATCGACTGGCCGCGGGCCTGGCAGGACGCGCTGCGCGCCGAACACCCGGCCTACGACCCGGACTTGAGCGAGGCGGACCATGCCAACGGCCGGCTCCCCGAAGCCCTGCGCCGCATGCCGGGAGCCGTCCGCAGCCGGCACCCCGACGCCAGTTTCGCCGCACTCGGCGCGGCGGCGAAGGAGCTGATGGCCGACCACCCGTGGGACGGCCCGCACGGCCCCGGAAGCCCGCTGGCGCGGCTGGTCGCCCGGGGCGGCCGGGTCCTTCTGCTGGGCGCCCCGCTGGACTCCCTCACGCTGCTGCACCACGCCGAGGCGCTCGCCGACGCGCCGGGCAAGCGGTTCGTGACGTACGAGCAGCCGGTCGTCGTGGAGGGGGAGCGGGTCTGGCGGCGTTTCCACGACATCGACTCGGAGAACGGGGCGTTCGACTACTCCGCCGTCGTGCCCGAAGGGCAGTGGCCGTTCGAGGCCATTGTCCGGGACATGCTCGCCGCGGGCCTCGGCCGCAGCGGTCCGGTCGGCGCGGCACGCAGCCACCTCTTCGAGGCCCGGGACGTCGTCGACTTCGGTGTCGCCTGGATCGAGGGCAAACTGGGCGGCGCCGGCCGCTGCGGCTAGCGCCCGGCGGCCGTCAGCAGGCCGAATGCGCAGCCGGCCAGCGCGCAGGCGGACAGGGCCGCCGCGACCGCCGCGCACAGCATCCGGTGGCGCAGCTCCCGGTAGCGGGCGGCGTACTCCTCCTGGAGCTGCGCGCAGCGGTTGCGGACCCGTTCCAGGTAGCGGCGGGTGAGGACGAGCCGGTCGGCCGTGTACTGGCGGACGACCTCTTCGCGCTGTGCCGTGGTGAGCCAGGGCATCCGGTCGGCGAAGGCCGCGGCCTCGGTCCGGGCCCGCTCCGCCTCCGTCCAGCACAGCAGGTAGCCCTCCAGTCGGCCCGGGCCGGCGTCGGCCGCGCGCTCGTCCGGGCCGTGCTGGGGGTTCACTTGTCCTCCGTACCGCCGCGCAGCGAGGTGTCCGGGTCCTCGTCCACCATGTCCCTGCGCCCGGTGGCCTCCGCCTGGTCCAGCATGGCGACGCCCGGGTGGTGCAGGTCGAAGGCGGGGGACTCGGAGCGGACCCGGGGCAGCGTCTCGAAGTTGTGCCGCGGCGGCGGACAGGACGTCGCCCACTCCAGGGACCGGCCGTAGCCCCAGGGATCGTCGACCGTGATCTTCGGCGCGTACTTGGCGGTCCGCCACACGTTGTAGAGGAACGGCAGCGTGGAGACGCCCAGCAGGAAGGCGCCGATGGAGGAGACCGTGTTCAGCGCCGTGAAACCGTCGGCCGAGAGGTAGTCGGCGTAGCGGCGGGGCATGCCTTCGGCGCCCAGCCAGTGCTGGACGAGGAAGGTGGTGTGAAAGCCCACGAACAGCGTCCAGAAGTGAATCTTCCCCAGCCGCTCGTCGAGCATGGTGCCGGTGAACTTGGGCCACCAGTAGTGGAATCCGCCGAACATGGCGAAGACGACCGTGCCGAACACGACGTAGTGGAAATGCGCGACCACGAAGTAGCTGTCGCTCACGTGGAAGTCCATCGGGGGCGAGGCGAGGATGACGCCGGTCAGGCCGCCGAACAGGAAGGTGAGGAGAAATCCGAGGACCCAGAGCATGGGTGTCTCGAACGACAGGGAGCCGCGCCACATCGTGCCGATCCAGTTGAAGAACTTCACCCCGGTGGGCACCGCGATCAGGAAGGACATGAAGGAGAAGAACGGCAGGAGTACGCCGCCGGTGACGAACATGTGGTGCGCCCATACGGTGACCGAAAGCCCGGTGATCGAGATGGTCGCCGCGACGAGTCCGATGTAACCGAAGATGGGCTTGCGGGCGAACACCGGGATGATTTCGGTGACGATGCCGAAGAAGGGCAGCGCGATGATGTAGACCTCGGGATGGCCGAAGAACCAGAACAGGTGCTGGTACAGCAGCGCGCCGCCGTTGGACGGGTCGTAGACGTGCGCCCCGAATTTCCGGTCCGCCGCGAGCGCCAGCAGGGTGGCGGCCAGCACGGGGAAGGCCATCAGGACGAGCACGCTGGTCAGCAGCACGTTCCAGGTGAAGATCGGCATCCGGAACATCGTCATGCCGGGCATGCGCATGCAGATGATCGTGGTGATGAAATTGACGGCGCCGAGAATGGTGCCGAATCCGGAGAGCGCCAGGCCCATCACCCACATGTCCCCGCCGATCCCCGGGGTACGGGTGGCGTCGGACAGCGGCGTATAGGCGAACCACCCGAAGTCGGCCGCGCCGTCCGGCGTCAGGAACGACCCCACCGCGATCAGTGAACCGAAGAGGAAGAGCCAGTAGGACAGCATGTTCAGCCGCGGGAACGCCACGTCCGGCGAGCCGATCTGCAAGGGCATGATGGCATTGGTGAAACCGGCGAAGAGGGGCGTGGCGAACATCAGCATCATGATGGTGCCGTGCATGGTGAACGCCTGGTTGAACTGTTCGTTGGAGAGAATCTGCAGGCCCGGGCGCGCCAGTTCGGCACGCATGGAAAGCGCCAGCAGCCCTCCGAACAGAAAGAAGAGGAAGGCCGTCACCATGTAGAGAGAGCCGATCTTCTTGTGGTCCGTGGTGGTCAGCCACGTCACCAGCACGGCACCTCTCGTGCGACGGGGGGTTTCTCGGACCATTGGCTGATCCGGGCGCTCCGTCTGCGTCGTCACGACGCCACTCCCTTTCCGCTCCCATGGGTACACGGCTGGTATACGGCACCGGTGGAAAGCAGCCGCGCCATTGGGCCGTACGTGGGAGGGGGAAATGCGGCCCTGCCGGGGAACGCCCCGGCCACCGGTCAGGTGTCGGGGATCAGCTGCTGCTCGACGACCTCCCGGGCCACCTCGCGCAGGCGCCGTCCGCGGCGGCGGGCGTGGCCGCGCATCACCTCGAACGCCTCATCGACGCTGACCCCCATGCGGTGCGCAAGGAAGCCCTTGGCCTGCTCGATGGCGATACGGCTCTGCAGGGCGGTACGCAGCTGGTCGTTGATCCTGCGGTACGTGATCAGGGCCTCCTGGTGGCACAGGCTGACGGCCACGACGTGGGCCAGCGCCTGCCCCAGCCGCACGTCCGGCTCGGGCACCGGAGCGGAGCCCGTACGCAGCAACAGCAGGCAGCCGTCGGCCTGTCGCCGGTGGGTCAGCGGGACCGCGCTGGCGAAGCGGTACCCGGCGGCGAGGGCCTGCTCGGTGAAGGCGGGCCAGCGCGGGGCGGTGGACAGCAGGTCCACGGAGACGACCGGGGAGGTGGTGCGGTAGCCCTCCCGCGCGGGTCCCTCCAGCGCCGCGACGGCCAGCAGGTCGGCGAAGGCCGGATCCGGCTCGCTCGCGGCGACCGGCCGCAGCCCCTCGCCCGGCGGCGCGAACAGCACCGCGGCGGCGGAGACCTCCAGCAGCTGAACACACCGGGTGGTGAACCTCTGCAAGTAGCCGGTCGTGTCGAACGCCTTCCCGTAGGAGGCGTCGGCCAAGTCCACGAAGACGTCGGCCAGAAACTGCTCGCGACCCATGATCATCCTTACGGCCGTGAAGAGGGAGGGGAACGGGCGTCCGGCAGGCAGAGGGTGACGAACGCGCGGTCGGCTCTGACGCCTCCTCGGGAAATGCCGCGCACCGTGCGCATCCACCCTGGAACAGCGCTCTCACAGGGTCCCGCACCGGCCGCGCGCCATGACTATGACTTGGACACGTACCGTGCTGTCCGAGCCATCCGGCGCCCGGAACCGGACCTCGCGACGGCGGCTGCCCGTCAAGCACGCCCCGCACCGGGCCAGCCGGAATGCCAAGGGGACATGCCACATGGTCCGTCGCACCCGCCGAATCCGACTTATGGATGCGCATTAAAAGATGGCTCGGACAGCCCCGGCCCTCTTGAACCGTCAAACGGAAGCTGCGCAGGGGCGCGGCAGGGCCGAAGTTCCCTGCTCACTCCTTCGCGCCCACCACGGACTTGCCGGCCAGCCGTCCGTCCGCGAAGCAGAGCCGGTACGCGTCGGAGGCGAGCACGCCCGTGCTGTAGTAGGCACACCGTTGGCCGTGCGGCGCGGGCGGAGTGTCGTCCGGCGGCCCGTCCCTGGTGAAGACCGGCAGCCGGTCCTCCACCGCCCGCTCCTCCTGTCCCACCCGCAATCGGTCGTACGCGGCGCGGTCCAGCACCGAGAAGGACGAGCTGAGCAGGCTGACCGGGAGCATGAGGAGCAGGATGCCGGCGAGAGCCGCCAGGGGCACCACGACGGTCTGCGTGAGCCGCCGCCGCACCTGGAGGCGGGCCCGCTCCAACTCCCTTGCGGACGTACTGGGATGCGCCCCGGAGCCGGCGCCGGCACCGCGCGCGGCCGCGCCCGCGCCGGCCGGCAGGTCGGCACTCCCCGCACCCGCCCCCGTGGGCAGTTCCGCCGCGACCTCGAAGCCGCCCTCCGGCGTCGGCCCCGTCCGCAGCGTGCCGCCCGCCAGCCGGACCCGCTCGTCCAGACCCACCAGACCGGCGCCGCCCGACGCCACGCCGGGCGGCGGCGCCCCCACGGCGGCGGGCTCATTGACCACCGCAACCGACAACACGCCGTCCGCGCGGTCGATCCGTACCCGCACGGCACCGCCCGGCGCATGCTTCGCCGCGTTCGTCAGGGCCTCCTGGACCACGCGATGCACGGCGGGACCGACCATCGGCGGCAGACCGTCCGCCGCGCCCGTGCGCACCAGGCGGATGTCGACGCCGGACTGCCGCGCCCGTTCGACCAGCGCTTCGACGGTCTCCTCCGACGGGACCACCGGGGCCTGTTCGTCGTCCGCGCGCAGCACGCCGATGATCTCCCGCAGCCGTTCGGTGGCCGCGCCCGCCGCCGCCCGGAGCTCGCCGACGGCCGCCCGGTGGCGGGCGTCCAGCGACGGGTCGACCTCCAGCGCACCCGCCCGGACCGCGAGCAGCGTCAGCTCGTGCCCGAGCGAGTCGTGCATGTCCCCCGCGATCCGGGCCCGTTCGCGGATGCGGGCGCGGTCGGCGACGGCCTGCTGCTCGCGCTCCATCCGGTCGGCCAGCCGCCAGCCGCTGCCGACCAGCTCGGCGTACTGGCGCCGGAGGCGGCCCAGCAGCCAGGGCAGCGCCGCGCACGGCAGCAGCACCAGGAGCATCTGGGGCCAGCCCCACAGGTCGTGGCCGATGATCGTGCAGAGCGGCAGCCCCGCCACGGCGACCGCCGCGAAGAACCACAGGGCGGCGCGGATCTCCGCCGTCCGGCGCCCGGCCAGGTATGCGAAGGCCGCGAGTGCCGGCCAGTACAGCGGACTGAGCAGCTCCACGCTCTGTGCGAGGCCCAGCGCGACCGGTATGCCGAGCGCGACGAGCGGCCGGCGGCGGCTGAGCAGTACGGCCACGGCGAGCAGCGGTACGGCGGCGCACGCGACGAACAGCGGTTGCCCGGGCGGGAACCGGAAGAGGGCCACGGCCGGCGGCGCGGCCACCGCGGACCACAGCAGCAGGTCGTAGAGGCGAGGGAGCTGAAGGACGTGGGGCACCGGTCTCAGTCCTCCCGGACGATCCCGGCCTCGTACGCCAGGATCGCCGCCTGCACCCGGTTCCTGACGTCCAGGTGGGAGAGGATCTGGCTGACGTACGCCTTCACGGTCCCCTCGACCACGTGCAGCCGGCGGGCGATCTCGGCGTTGGACAGGCCCGCCCCGACCAGCGCGAGCACGTCCCGTTCGCGGCCGGTCAGGCCGTCGATCCGGGCCCGCGCTCCGGCCTGCTTACCGAGCTGCCCGGAGTCGAGCCGGGCGATCACCCGGCGGGCGACGGCGGGGGAGAGGCAGGCGCCGCCCTCGGCGACCGCCTGCACACCGGCGATCAGTTCGCGCGGATTGCCGGACTTCAGCAGGAATCCGGCGACACCAGAGCCGAGCGCGCTCTCGATGTACTCGTCCTCGGAGAACGTCGTCAGCATCACCACCGCGCTCCCGGGCGCGACCCGGCGCAGCTCGGCGGCGGCCTGCAGGCCGTCCAGCCGGGGCATCCGGATGTCGAGCAGGCACAGGTCCGGGCGGTGCTGGAGGGCGAGGGCCACGGCCTCGTGCCCGTCGGACGCCTCGGCGACGACCTCGATGTCCCCGGCCGTCCCGAGGATGGCGCGGATTCCGGCCCGGATCATCGCCTCGTCGTCCGCCAGCAGCACTCGGATCATCGTCTCCCCCATTTCCGTACGTGTACAGCGAACCCACGCTACCGCCCGCGGAACCCGCTCGAACGCTGACGAAAGTGCCATACCACCGCTGACGAAGGGTGCCTGACCGGCCCCTGCCCCGCTCCCTAATGTCCTGACCGTCCACCGGGCCGTCGTGCGCGCTTCACCCCGCGCACACCCCGCACGCCGACACTTCGATCCGCCCCCCGAGCAAAGGAAATGACGCCATGCTCCGCACCGCCGTCCCCCGCCGCCTCCTGATGTGCGCGCCCCGCCACTTCGACGTCACGTACTCGATCAACCCCTGGATGGAGCCGGAGAAGCCGGTCGACGGCGGGCTCGCCCTCGCCCAGTGGGAGCAGCTGCGCGCCCTGTACCGGGAGCTGGGCCACGCCGTGGAGGTCATCGAGCCGGCCGGCGGGCTGCCCGACATGGTCTTCGCGGCCAACGGCGCCACCGTCGTCGACGGCAAGGTGCTGGGCGCCCGCTTCCGCCACGAGGAGCGCACCGCCGAGGGCCCGCTGTACCTCTCCTGGCTGCGCGAGAACGGCTTCACCGAGACGCACTGGCCGGAGCACGTCAACGAGGGGGAGGGCGACTATCTGCTGGCCGGCCGCCGCCTGCTGGCCGGTACCGGCTTCCGTACCGACCCCCGCTCGCACGCTGAGGCGCAGGAGTTCTTCGGCGTGCCGGTCACCGGGCTGACCCTGGTCGACCCGCGCTTCTACCACCTGGACACCGCGCTCGCCGTGCTCTCCGACGACGAGATCATGTACTACCCGGAGGCATTCACGCCGGGCAGTCGCGCCGTGCTGCGCGAGCTGTTCCCCGACGCGCTCCTCGCGTCGGCCGAGGACGCGGCGGTCTTCGGCCTCAACGCGTTCTCCGACGGCCGCCATGTGCTGCTGCCGGAGTCCGCGACGGGGCTCATTGCGGAGCTGCGCGAGCGGGGCTTCGAGCCGATCGGCGTGGACCTCACCGAACTCCTCAAGGCCGGCGGCAGCGTGAAGTGCTGCACGCTGGAGCTGCGCGAGGGGTGATGGCCGGGCCGGACGCCCCATGGGGAAAACGGGGCCGGAAGCCTATCTTGAGGCGCATGGACAGCATCCCGCGCGAAGCATCCGTCGAAGCGAACCCGCTGCGCCGTCTCACCCTCGGAGAGCTGCGGCAGCGGACGAGCATGAAATGGCGCACGTACCCGGACGACGTACTGCCCCTGTGGGTGGCGGAGATGGACGTACCACTGGCCGAGCCGGTCGTGCGGGCGGTCACGGACGCGCTCGTGCGCGGCGACACCGGCTATCCGGTGGGGACCGCGTACGCCGAGGCGCTGGCGGAGTTCGCGCGCAAGCGGTGGGGATGGGACGGGCTCGCCGTGGAGCGCACGGCGATCGTGCCCGACGTGATGCTCGGCGTCGTCGAGATGCTGAAGCTGACCACGGGACCGGGCGACGCGGTGGTCATCAACTGCCCCGTCTACCCGCCCTTCTACCTGTTCCTCGGCAACGCGGACCGGAAGATCGTGGAGGCGCCGCTCGGGCCCGGTCACCGAATAGATCTCGCCGCGCTGGAAAGCGCCTTCCGCACCGCCGTCGCGGACGGACGGCGGGCCGCGTACTTGCTGTGCAGCCCGCACAATCCGACCGGCACGGTGCACACCGCCGACGAACTCGCCGCGGTCGCCGCGCTGGCCGCCCGGTACGGCGTCCGGGTCGTGGTGGACGAGATCCACGCCCCGCTGGTGGCCGCGGGGGTCACCTTCGTGCCGTACCTGAGCGTGCCGGGCGCGGAGAGCGGGCTGTCCCTGATGTCCGCGTCCAAGGGGTGGAACCTCGCCGGGCTCAAGGCCGCCCTCGCCATCGCGGGCCCGGCGGCCGCCGACGACCTCGCGCGCCTCCCCGAAGAGGTCGGCCACGGCGCCAGCCACGTGGGCGTACTGGCCCACACCGCGGCCCTGCGGGACGGCGGCGACTGGCTGGACGCGCTGCTCGCCGGGCTGGACGAGAACCGCAGGCTGCTGGCGGAGCTGCTGGCCGAGCGGCTCCCGTCGGTGCGGTACGCACCGGCCCGGGCCACGTTCCTCGCCTGGCTGGACTGCCGCGGCCTCGGCCTGGGCGACGATCCGGCCGCGGTCTTCCGGGACCGCGGCCGGATCGCCCTCAACCCCGGCACGGACTTCGGCACCGGAGGCGCGGGCCACGTCCGGCTGAACCTCGCCACATCGCCGGAGGTGCTCACCGAAGCGGTACGCAGAATGGCGGCGGCCCTGGGCTGAGGGCGCCGCCGCACCGGACCAGAGCCGTACGGCTAGTCGCTCTCCGGCGCGGACTCGTCCGGGTCCCTGTGGCTGCCGGCGGACTCCTCCGTACCTCGGTGGCTGCCCGTGGGCATGGCCGGGTGGCGGCCGAGGAGGAAGACGCCGGTCACCACCGCGGCCAGGCCGAGGAGTTCGCCGGTGAGCGCGG
Organism: Streptomyces purpurogeneiscleroticus; assembly: GCF_020024005.1. Taxonomy (NCBI): domain Bacteria; kingdom Bacillati; phylum Actinomycetota; class Actinomycetes; order Kitasatosporales; family Streptomycetaceae; genus Streptomyces; species Streptomyces purpurogeneiscleroticus. Next base: position 4,128 of record NZ_NHSG01000100.1, on the reverse strand, counting down.
CGGGGGTGACGCGGATGCGGTCGCCGAGGAAGCCGATGCCGCAGGCGATGCCGGCCAGCGGTTCGGCCGCGGTGAGGGCGGGGAGCGACATCCGCAGCGGGCCGGCCTCGAAGGCGCTCTGGACCAGCATCAGGCCCGTCACGGCCAGCGCCACGATCACGTACGGCTCCCAGCTCACCAGCAGCCGTCCGAGGCCGTGGGCCTCCGCGATCTCGCTGGACACCCGGGTCAGCGCGTCCTGGAGGCCGTACAGCACGCCCGCGGCGGCGGCCAGCAGCGGCGGCTCCTCCACCAGGCGCACATGACGGGCGGTCAGCACCAGGATCAGCGCGATCGCGAGGACGCCGCCGAAGACGATCCAGTGCCGCAGCGTGCCGGTGTGGGCGGGCCCGCTGTGCGGGCTCCCGGCGACGATGAAGGCCGTCACGCCGCCGCTGAGCAGCAGCACGCCGGCCCAGCCCGACCGGCCCAGCCGCTCCCCGCTCAGCCACCGGGCCAGCACCATGGCGAACAGCAGGTTCGTGGCCAGCAGCGGCTCGACCCGGGACAGGTCGCCGCGGCTCAGCGCGAGCACGCTGAAGATCTGCCCGACGACCATGCAGCCGATCCCGGCGAGCCACAGCGGTACCTTCATCAGGTCCAGCAGCAGCCGGAAGCTGAGCATGTCCTTCAGCGGCGCTTCCCGTGCCGCGTGCTGCTGCAGGACGAAGCCCAGCCCCAACAGGCAGGCGGCGAGGACACCGTAGAGGTAGATCATGGTCACCGCACCGGTGGGCGGCCGGCGGACGGCTGCCCGGCAGCGGGCGCCCGGTCCGCCTCACGCAGCGCCGCTTCGCCCTTGAGCAGCGGGGAGCGGGCCAGTACCAGCGCGGAGGCGGCGATCAGCGCGCCGCCCGCCACGGCCGGCACGATGTACCAGCCGCCGCGCACATGCTCCGCGAACGCGAGGGAGCCCCACAGGATGGCCACCAGCGGGTCGGAGAGGGTCAGCCCGGGCTGGGCCGCGAGCAGATTGCCGGCGTGCAGCGCCGACTGGAGGAGGAACATCGCGAGGATGCCGGCCGCGACCATCGCGTACAGCTGCCAGGTCGCGAACACCGCGGCGATGCCCTCCTCCTGACGGCTCATCGCGCCCTTCATGAAGGCGGCCGTCAGCCCGAACTGGCAGCCGGCCGCCACGCCGAAGGCGGCCGCCCGGCGGCTGGCGCCGCCCGGGAGCGACGGCGGTTGGCGGCGGCCCCACTCCACGGCGGCGACGACGACGAAGAGGTTCACGCCGGCGCCCACCGTCCACGCCTCCCAGCCCGCCTCCTCGCCGTCCCCGGGGGCGGGGGAGAGGAAGTACAGCAGGGCGGCCAGCCCGCCGGTCATGCCCGCGGCGGACAGCCACTCGCGGCGGTGCAGCCGGGTGTGGAACACCCACGACGCCAGCAGCAGCGTCACCGGCAGTTCGATGACGAGGATGGGCTGGACGACCGACAGGCTGCCGGTCGCCAGCGCGGCCGCCTGCAGGAGGAAGCCCAGGATCACGCAGAGGAAGCCGGCGAACCACACCGGGCGGCGCAGCAGATGCAGGATCAGCCGGGGCCGCAGGCTGTCCTCGCCCGGCAGATCACGGCTGGCGCGCCGCTGCAGCACCGAGGCTGCCGCGTTGGCACAGGCGGCGAGCACGGCCAGGAAGTAGCTCAGCACGACGTCCTTCCTCGGTCGTCCTCCCCGGGAGGACGCATCGGGCGGCGCTCAGGCGAAGCGCGTGGCCAGCCGCCGGAACAGGGCCGGGGCGAGGCCCTTGAAGCGGGCGGGCAGCTGCAGCCAGCCGGGGACGAAGACCTCGCTCCGCTCGTGCGCCACCGCGTCCCAGACGGCGTCCGCGACCCGCGTCGCGGCGATCGGCCGCGGCCGGGAGCGCTGGTAGGGCGCTCCCCGGCGGCTGAAGAAAGGCGTGTTGACCGCGCCGGGCACCACCAGCGACACCCGCACCCGGCTGCCCGCCAGTTCGTACCGCAGGCTCTCGGCGAAGGCCGCGACGGCCGCCTTGGCCGCCGAGTACACGGCCTCCTCGCGCACTCCCACGGCCCCCGCGATCGACCCCACGAAAAGGAGGTGTCCGCGGTCGCGGCGCACTATGTCGGGGAGCACCCGCCGGGTCAGGTGCAGCACGGCGGCCAGGTCCACCGCCAGTACCTCGTCGATGGCGGCCGGCGGCATGGCCGTGAAGGGGCCCGCCCAGCCGATGCCGGCCCCGGCGACCAGCACGTCCACGCCGCCCGCCACGTCGAGGGCCCGGTCGACGAGCCGGCCGCAGCCCGCCGGGTCGCCCAGGTCGCCGGGGAGGGCCGTGGCACCGCAGCGGTCGGCGATCCGGTCCAGGCGCTCCTGGTCACGGCCGTTCAGCAGCAGCTGCCAGCCGCCCTCGGCGGCGAACCGGGAGGCGACGGCCGCGCCGATGCCCGACGAGGCGCCGGTGATCAGCGCCACCGGTGCGCCGGTCCGGTGTGCCCGCGGCGCGGAGCCGTGTCCGGGCCGGTCCTCCGGGAGCACAGGACTGTGCGGCAGTGGTCCCGCGGCTTCCACAGGAGACCTCCTCCGGGCCGGTGCGCACCCTCTTGTCCTGGTACCAGATCCGGAACAGCATGACACGACTTTCGGGATGATCCGGGCAATTGCCACCCTCGGCGTCACCGCCACGTGTCGTCCGTACCGTGGTCACGCAGCGGGCCCACGGTGAGGCCCTGATGGCGGCAGCGCTGCACCAGTACGGGCAGCGCCTGGAGCGTCGCGCGCCAGGAACCGGGCGCCGACGTGCGGTCGCTGTCGTGCAGCAGGACGGTCGCGCCGCCCTCCAGCCGGCGCTCCACCGTGCGTACGACCATGGCCGCCTCGGCCCCCGCCACCCAGTCCCGCCCCCATGCGGACCACAGCACGGTGCGCAGCCCGAGCCGGTGGGCCGCGGCCCACCGGCCGCCGGTGAGGATGCCGTAGGGCGGCCGGTACCACCGGGGCCGCACCCCGCAGATGTCGGCGGCCGCCCGGACCGCCCGGCGCAGCTCGCGCACTTCGCGTACCGGCGCGGGCCACCAGGGGCTGCGGTGGTCCCAGCCGTGCAGCCCCACCTCGTGCCCGCGGGCGACGATGTCCCGCCCCACCTCGGGCGCTTCGGCCAGCGCCGCGCCCAGCAGGAAGAAGGTCGCCCGGACGCCCAGCCCGTCCAGCGCGTCGAGGAAGCGCGGCGTGCTCGCGCGGTCCGGGCCGTCGTCGAAGGTCAGGGCGATGTGCCCCGGGTGGCCCTGGCCGTCGAGCCCGGGGAAGAGGGCGCGCCGTACGGGCGGCAGCCAGGTCCCGGCCGGTCCGATGTGCAGCGCGGCCGCCGCTGTCGCGGCCGCGCCCGCCGCCTGCCACGCGGCGGGCCCGGGCGGAGGACGGTCGATGCGCATGCTGTCCAGTATGGTCGCGTACGCCACGAAATGCTTGGGAAAGGCACCCGGACCGGGGCGGTGGACACATGGGCGGACGATTCGTCATCCTCAGCGCCGGCATGGGGGCCGGGCACCACGCGGTGGCCGGGGAACTCGCACACCGGCTGACCGGCCGCGGCCACCGGGCCGAGACCCTCGACGTCCTCGACCTGCTGCCGGCCGGCACCGGCGCCGCCCTGCGCGGCTTCTACGCCACCACCGTCCGGCACGCGCCCGCGCTCTACGACGCGATCTACCGCACCTACTTCGCGCCCCGCCCGCCCGGGCCCGGCCGCCCGCAGCCGGGCCCCGCCGACACCTCGCCGGTCGTCGCGCCCGCCGCCAAGGAACTGCGGCGCCGCCTGGCCGGCGCGCCGCCCGACGCCGTGATCGCCACCTTCCACCTCGCCGCGCAGGTCAGCGGCCGGCTGCGGGACGCCGGGGCGCTGCGCTGCCCGGGCATCGTCGTGCTCACCGACTTCGCCGTGCACCGCCAGTGGCTGCACCCCGGCAACGACCTGCACCTCTGCCCGACCCCGGAGACCGCGGAGGAGATCGGCCGGCTCGGCGGCCGGGGCGCCGAGGCGGTCGGGCCCGTGGTACCCGCCGCGTTCCGCACCGCGCCGCCCCCCTCCCGTACCGCCGTCTTCGCCCGCCGCTTCGCCGCCCGGGC
>NZ_NHSG01000099.1:0-25162 GCF_020024005.1 Streptomyces purpurogeneiscleroticus | reverse complement strand
CCCCCGCGTCCCCCGCGTCCCTCGCGCCTCTCTGGACCCTGGTCAGGCCCCATACCGGGCCCCAGGCCCGGCCGCGCTCCACCGCGTCGCGGGTCGGTGAACTCGTTGCGGCCGCCGTCCGGCTCGTACGGTGGGACGTTCTTGCCAGGCTGGTAGTGCGGCCCCTGGCGTATGTGGCGGCACACGATCGCAAGGTCCGTCGCGGCCAGTGCCGCCACGACCGCACAGCCGGCGGCCCAACCGGGACGATCGACCACCACGAAGACGGCCACGCCGACCGCCGCCCATATCAGCCCCCACAACGCCAGAGCGCGCCGCGTTTTCAGCATGCTCCGTGCCTCCAAGGGCTCATTGCCCGTACGCATCACCACTCACCACGCATCCCCGCCTTGGTTCATCGGAAGTTCGGAAGTGGACGTTCGGAGGACGCTGGTACTCGCCGTCGCCGACTCGCGCGTCACTCTCTGTCTCTCACCTCTGGCTGTTTTGTGTCCGTCTCCTGTGTGCCTCCGGTCGTTTCGATGTTGGTGGGGTGCGGGGCTTGGCGTAGGTGCCTGCGGGGTCGCTGCACGCATCACGTCATTGCCCGTTGAACTGGGCTTTTGCTTACCCGGGCGGCTTTCTCTTCCTTAAGGATCCTCCGGTTCGGTTCTCCCGTCACGCCCCTCTGCCAGCCTGTGGATAACTTTGGATGGCTGGCTGAGACGCGGTGCCCGGCGGCCGTGCCGTTACCGTCCGTGGTGCTTGAGCATGCATGAGCGCATCGCCGGCCGGGTGGCTGTTGATCCAGGACAGTCCGCCCAGGTCGAGGCGCTTCCTCGCCCTGGTGATCGCCACATACGCCAGCCGCGCCTCATCGAGGTCGATCGGGCCCGGCAACGGTTCTCCGTCCTCGCCGGTCTCCTCCAGCCCGTCCGGCTCCGTGAAGTCTGCTGCGATGCGCACGCTCGGCCACTCGCGGCCCTTCGCCCGATGGGCGGTCGAAACCGTGATGTCGGCCCTGTCCTCGCTCGAGAGGCTGCCCAGTGCGCGGAGGACGCTCTCCGTGCTGTGTTCGTCGAGGAGTTCGACGAGTGGCAGGAGGTCTCGGCCGGACGGGTCGGCGGTGGCGTACTCCCGCAGTTCCTCCCAGGATTCGAAGAGAGTCAGTTCGGGGTGGGTGGTCCGGTTGCCGCGCTGGAGCTCGTACGCGGCCCGGGCCAGAGCTGTCAGGGAGTCGCCGCCACCTGCCAGGGCCACTCTGCGCCCGTCCGACAGCAGCCTTATGACCTCCGCCATCGCGCCCGAGTTGGACCGGCAGAGCACGGCGTCGGGATGGGGGAGAGGCCCGAGTTCGGTGTTGAAGAGAGGTGAGCCGATGAGCCGGATCGGAGCGTCGACGATTGCCAGCCAGCGGTTCGCCGCTGCCGCGAGCGCAGGGCCGAAACGGAATGACTGGGAGAGCGTGAGCTGTCTGCCGCGGAAGCCGGTCATCACGTCGCGTGCGCCCCGCCAGCCGTAGATGGCCTGCGCCGAGTCACCGACGAGCACCAGTTGAGCGTGCGCACGCTGGGCGCTGAAGACCTGTTCGACCACGGGGTTGGTGTCCTGGGCTTCGTCGAGGAGCAGGAAATCGGTCTGGATGACCGGTGCGCTCAGCGCCCACATCTTGAGGTAGTGATCGTGCTCGAAGCGGACGGCGCCACGCTCGGGGTCCTGAAGGTCGGCCCACGCCTTACGGGCGTACGGGAGGACGGCGTGCGCCAGCTGGCCGTGCAACGCGTCGGATTCCGCGCCGCGCAGGCGAGGTACGTGGGCAGGAGTCAGTACTGGGTCGGCGGAGCGGCAGAACTCGGTGACGGTACGCAGGACTGTGTAGGAAAGGGCTTTGCTGCTCAGCGTTCGTGCACCGATACGGAGCCGGTGGTCGGTGTCGATGCCCAGGGCGGAGCCGGTCCGCCAGGCTGCCTGTCGGGGTGCGTTCATCCGTCGCTGGAACCGGTGGCCCACGGCCGCGTACGCCAGGGAATGGGCCGTACTGCACGTCACGTGTGCGGGAAAGCGCCGGGCGGCGTCCTGCGCGATGGCCTTGTTGAACGCGAGGTAGCGGCCGGGCCGGCGCGTGCTGCGGGCCAGTATCGCCAAGGTCGTCGTCTTGCCCGTGCCCGCGCCGGCCTGGAGCACGAGGTGGTCGCCCGCATGGAAGGCGTCGGCGGCGGCCAGCTGCTCAGAGGTGGGGGAGTGCGAAGTACGAGGCATGGGGCTGCCCGGGCCGTCACGGTGGCGGGAGTCGGGTGGGCGGCTTCGGGTGCGGGGAGTGTGGGGAGCGCGCCTGTGCTCGGTGGGGGATGTGGATGTTGTCGGCGTGGTGGTGAGCGAGGAGGGCTGGTCGGTGGTCATAGGGGCTCCTGTGAAATGTCTTGGACCGCGGGGTTCGGTAAGGCCGGAGACGGCTCGGTGGCTTGCTCAGCACGCACTCGCAGTCACGTTGAGTCACTGGAGATCGAACGGTAGTGGATCGCTGGGATCGGTGGGCGAGAAATTTCTGACCAGCGGTTTTGCCTGTGGATAACTGACTTGGTGATCGTTCCAGCGGGATTGTCAGTGCCGTCTGCTTCCATGGTTTTCACGCAGGGTCGCGGCTGCGCGGCAGCGGCCGCACCGCGGACGGGGAGGGGGAGCTGATGGAGGCGACCGTAGACTCACGAGTCGGAGTACGACACGAACGGAACGGCATGGCGGGACGGCGGGAGATGAGCGCGCGGGAGGCGACCGGGCAGGCCCGGTCGACCGGCGCCGCGCCGTCCGGGCCGTTCCTCGACGGTCGCGCGAGCCCGGCCGCGGCGTCGCACGATGTGATCCGGCACGCGGCGGTGTTTCTGCCGGCCGAGCTGCCGCGTGCTGGGAAGATCGCCTTCTGGAGTCCGGACGGCGAGCCGCTGCCCGAGCCCCCGGGCGCGGCGGAGGCCACGGAGCTGAAGGTCGTGCGGAGGCAGGGGAACTCCGTCCGCAGCCGTACGGTTCCCGCGCTCGAACTGACCGTCGCCGAGGCCGTGCCTCTGCTCGTTCGCGCCCGCCATGATCCGATGGCGCATCCGGCCACCGCGTGCTGGGGCGCGGCCGCCTGGCAGGCGCTCCACCTGGTGGCGCGCGGCCGCATGCTTCCGGGCCTCACCGCCGATGACGCGGACGCCTGGCGCGCCGGGCCGCTGGACGCCGAGGATGCCGCGCAGCTGCGGGCGATTGCCGCCGCCATGCCCGCCGAGGCCCATGCTGCCCCGGTGCCCGGCAGCAAGCCTCTCCAGCTGCATGCGCCGAACGCCCTGGTGCGCGCCTTCATCGATGCCGTCGTCGATGTCCTGCCACGCACGCCGGCTGCGGTGCATGTGGCGGGCGCCCCGTTCGCCGCGGCCGTTCCGCAGCGGTTGCCCGGCGCGCGGGACTGGGCGGCGGAGGTCGCTGCGGGCGTGGACAGCGGTGTACGGATCTCGCTGCGGCTGGACCTGTCGGCACACGAGTTGTTCGACATGTCGGGGGAGGAGGAGACGGAGGGAGACGCTGCAGGGGAGACAGGGCACGGTAGTGCAGAGGGATACGGGACGAGTGGCAGGGCCGGGGCCGCTGCGGCTGTTCTGCAGGTCAGCCATCTCACCGACCCGACGCTGGTCGCGGACGCGCGGGAGCTGTGGGACGGGCAGGCGCCCGACGGCTTCGGGCCGCGCGCGCAGGTGGACGCGCTGCTCGCGTTGCGCAGGGCGGCCCGCGTCTGGCCGCCGCTCGGCCGGCTGCTGGACCGCGCCGTTCCCGATGTCCTGTCGCTCGACGAAGAAGAACTGTACGAGCTGCTGGGCGACGCCGCGCCGCGCCTGAAGGCAGCGGGGGTCGCCGTCCACTGGCCCAAGGAGCTGGCCCGGGGGCTGACCGCCACCGCTGTTGTGCGGCCGGCGCCCGGTTCTGCGGCGGACGGGTTCGGCTTCTTCGATGCCGAGCGACTGCTGCGCTTCGAATGGCAGATGGCGCTCGGCGGTTCCCCGTTGAGCGACGCGGAGATGAACGTACTCGCGGAGGCGCACCGCCCCCTCGTGCGGCTGCGCGACCAGTGGGTGCTCGTGGACCCTGCACTCGTACGCAAGGCCCGCAAGAGGGAGCTGGGATACCTCGATCCCACAGAGGCGCTCGCCGTGACGCTGGCCGGTGAGACGGAGGTCGAGGGGGAGCGCGTCGAAGTCGTACCGCTCGGAGCGCTCGCCCACCTCCGTACACGCCTCACCGCGGACGCCGCGCCACTGGAGAAGCCCGCCGGTCTCCACGCCACCCTCCGGGACTACCAGCTCCGCGGCCTGGCCTGGCTGGACCGTATGACCGCACTCGGGCTCGGCGGCTGTCTCGCCGACGACATGGGCCTGGGCAAGACCGTCACCACGATCGCGCTGCACCTCCACCGTGATCACCCCGACCCCACCCTCGTGGTCTGCCCGGCCTCGCTGCTCGGGAACTGGCAGCGGGAAATCGAGCGGTTCGCCCCCGGTGTCCCCGTGCGGCGCTTCCACGGCAGCGGGCGCAGCCTGGAGGACCTGAAGGGCGGCTTCGTCCTCACCACGTACGGCACGATGCGCAGCAGCGCCAAGAGGCTGGCCGAGTGTTCCTGGGGGCTGGTCGTCGCCGACGAGGCGCAGCATGTGAAGAATCCGCAGTCCACCACGGCCAAGGCGCTGCGCACCATCAAGGCGCCCGCGCGGGTCGCCCTCACCGGCACGCCCGTGGAGAACAACCTCTCCGAGCTGTGGGCCCTGCTCGACTGGACGACACCCGGACTGCTCGGGCCGCTCAAGACCTTCCGGGCCCTGCACGCCCGCGACATCGAAGGCGGCGAGGTGCCCGGCGCCGCGGAACGCCTCGCCCGGCTCGTACGGCCCTTCATCCTGCGGCGGAAGAAGTCCGACCCCGGTATCGCGCCCGAGCTGCCCCCGAAGACGGAGACCGACCACCCGGTGCCGCTCGGCCGCGAGCAAGTGGCGCTGTACGAAGCGGCCGTCCGCGAGACGCTCGCCCGTATCGAGGCGGCGGACGGCATGGCGCGGCGCGGTCTGGTGATGAAGCTGCTCACGGTGCTCAAACAGATCTGCAACCACCCGGCGCAGTACCTGAAGGAGGCCGCACCCGGCCTCACCGCGCGCTCTGGCAAGCTCGAACTGCTCGACGAACTGCTGGACACGATCCTCGCGGAGGACGGCGCGGCGCTGGTCTTCACGCAGTACGTGGAGATGGCGCGCCTTCTTGAGGAGCATCTCCGGGCCCGCGGCGTACCCACTCAGCTGCTGCACGGCGGGACGCCGGTCGCGCAGCGGGAGGCGATGGTCGACCGCTTCCAGGCGGGCGAAGTCCCGGTGTTCCTGCTGTCGTTGAAGGCCGCGGGCACGGGGCTGAACCTCACCCGTGCCGGCCACGTGATCCATTACGACCGCTGGTGGAATCCGGCCGTGGAGGAGCAGGCGACCGACCGGGCCTACCGGATCGGGCAGACACAACCCGTCCAGGTGCACCGACTGGTCACGGAGGGGACGGTGGAGGACCGGATCGCCGAACTTCTCGCCGCCAAGCGTTCCTTGGCCGAGGCCGTGCTCACCGGTGGCGAGGCGGCCCTGACCGAACTCACGGACGCGGAACTCTCCGACCTCGTCACGCTGAGGAGGTCGGCATGAGCAGCCATGAGCAGCGCGATGAGCACCACCCGAGTGAGCGGAACGACCAGCCCGGCCGGGGCGAGGAGGGGCACGGAGCGGCGGCCACGGGTGAGGGACTGGAGCGGGTCCGCCGGGAGTTGGAGCGGGGCCGGGCCATTGCGCGGGCGCGTGAGGCCGCCGCGGAGGCGAGCCGTGACCGGGACACCGAGGAGGCGCTGGGGGAAGCGGCGCGCACGGGGGACCGCGCTGGGCGCGGTGCGGGCGCGGACGCGAGTGATGGTGCGCAGCGGGCCGACGAAGTCGAGGAACCCGGGTTCGCGGTCGGGCGGCGAAGTGAGGCGGCCGAGCGTGCGCGGCAGGCTGTGCGGCGTACGGGGCGGGGGCCCGGGCGCGCCGTCCGTGAGCCCGAAGAGCCCCGGCAGTGGGGCCCACGGTCGGCCCCGCAGTCGGCTGACGCGGCGCCCGACAGCGGCCCGTCGGCGGGCCCGGCCGGTGACGGCGAGGAAAGCCGCAGCCAGGGGGCGGAGCGGGCCCGGCAGGCATTGAAGCGGGCGGTCGGGGAAGCGAGGCGTGCCCGGGTGCGGGCATCCCAGAAGCAGCCGGTTCAGAAGCGGGCGCCTCAGGGGCAGGCATCTCCGACGCAGGCGTCTCCGGCGCAGGCGTTTTCAGTGACGGACGAGGGCGCGGGGGCGGCCAACGAGGGCGCGGGGCAGGGGGCTGCGCGCCGGAGTGCGGCTGCTGAGCGGGCTCGCCAAGCGGTGTCACGCGTGGGGCAGGAGAAGGCCCGCGACGGTGCGGCGCGGGAAGACGAGAAGCCTGTCGGCCGGACGCCCGCCGGCAGGAAGCCAACCAGCAGGAAGCCTGCAGACAGGAAGCGCGTTGGCGATGCGGCTGCGGCTGCGGCTGCGGAGTCGGTTGTCGCTCCGACTGCTGCTGCGTCCGGACGGGGCCTGGGGCGCGCGCTGGAGGGCGCGCACGGTGGCCCCGGCGAGGGGAGTGCCGGAGGTACTGCGAGCGCACAGGGCGATGGAACCGAGGCGGCGAGTCGTGCGGCAGGCCGCGCCCGGGTGTTCCCCGCGGTGGCGGCCGGTGGTGGGGACGGTGAGGAGTTCGCCGAGACCTGGTGGGGCCGGGCATGGCTCGACGCGCTGGAGAGCACGGCGCTCGACACAGCGCGGCTCGCGCGTGGCCGGGACTACGCGAACGGCGGGCACGTCGGCCGGATCACCGTGGCCCCGGGCCGTATCTCCGCGCCGGTCACGGGCAGCCGGCCGTATCCGTACCGGGCCGAGCTCCGGTTGCGGCCCTTCACGGACGCGGCGTGGGAAGCCTTCCTCGACGGCGTCGCCGCCCGGCCCGCCCACCTGGCGGCCCTGCTGGGCAGGACGGTGCCCCGGGCCTTGGCGGAGCGGCAGGACGAGGCGGGCGCGCGGCTGCTGCCCGGCCCCGGGGATCTCGTACCGCGCTGTTCGTGTCCCGATCGCGGACATCCGTGCAAGCATGCCGCGGCGCTCTGTTTCCAGGCCGCCCGGCTGCTGGATGCCGATCCGTTCGTGCTGCTCCTCATGCGCGGACGCGGCGAGCGGGAGCTGCTCGACGACCTCGCGCGGCGCAACGCCACCCACAGCGCCCACTCCGAACGGGCGGCCCGCGCGACGCTCCCCGGAGTACCGGCCCGCGCGGCCCTCCAAGTACGGGACCGTCCGCCGCTGCCACCACCGTTGCCCGTCCCGGCGCACCCCGGGCGGCCCCTGGTGCTGCCGACGGCCGACGACCCGGCCATCGATCCGGCCGCCATCGAACTGCTGGCCGCCGATGCCGCCGCCCGGGCCCGCGCATGCCTGGCCGACGCCCGGACAGTGCCCGGCCCACCCGGCGAAGCGTCCACCGAGGCCGCGGCCTCGCCGTTCCCCGCCCGCACCCTCTGGGAGGACGCGATCCGGCTGGTCGCCGGGGCGCACCCCACCTCGGGGCTGACCGCCAGCACGAGGGAGATCTACCGTGGCGTCGCCGAGGCCACCGACCGGCCGGTGAACGACGTCGCGCGTGCCGTGGCCGCCTGGCGGCAGGGCGGGCCGGAAGGCCTCCGCCTTCTGGAGACGACGTGGGACCCGCCGGCCGGTGACTTCGACCGCGCCCGCAGCGCCCTGTCGGCCGCCGACCTCCCCTCGCTGCGGCCCCGGCACAACCACCTCACGGACGCCGACCGTGGCATACAGCTGCGCTTCGGCCGCGACGGCCGCTGGTATCCGTACGAATCCGACCCCGGGGCGGAGGACTGGTGGCCCACCGGACGTGCCGACGCCGACCCCGTGGGCGCTCTCACTCCGCTGCTCGCGACGGAGTAGACGACCCAGCAGGCGCCCAACGAAGTAGACGACCCAACAACGAAGCAGACGACTCGACGAGGTGGACGGGCAGACGAAGTGGACGACTGCGCAGACGGCCCAGCAGACGACTGACGCGACTGAAGAGACGACGAAGAGACGACCGAAGAGAGTCACCCCGTGGAAGGTCTCGACACACTCACCAACGCTCTCGCGCGGCGCACGCCCGAACAGCTCGCCGCGCTCCTCACCCGGCATGCCGAGCCCCTCTCGCGCCGCCCCGCGCCGGCCCGGCTCCGTGACCTGGCCGCCTCCCTGTGGTCGTACGAAACGCTGCACCAAGTAGTGCTGGGGCTCGACCGGCCGTGCCTCCAGGTGCTGGCCGCGACCGCCCGGATCAGCCAGGAGCGCGCCCGGGAGGCCGCGCACGGACCGGCCGCCCCCGATCCGGGCGCCGGCTACCAGTCCCTCATGGCCCACAGCCTGGCCTTTCCGGACCTGGCGACGGAGTCGGTGCCGGTAGCGGACGTGTACGCGGCGTTCGGTGCGGAACGGGACGCCGTCGGGGCGGCGTTGGAAGCGTTGTACGAGGCGGGGCTCGCCGCGCCGACGGAGGACGGCCGGGTCGCCGTACCGCCGCGCACGGCGCAACTGATCGGCGGTCATGACCTCGGCGCGTTCGAGCCCGAGCCCTCGCCGGCTTCCCCGGCAGCCACCCCGGCGCCGGTCGAGGAGCGGGCCCTGACGGCCGAGTCGCAGGCGGCGGCCGCCGCGCTCGCCGGGGCCCTGGAGCGGCTGCTCGCCGCGCTGGCCGTACAGCCCGCGGCGCTGCGCAAGTCCGGCGGGCCCGCCGTACGCGAGATCCGGCGGCTGGCGAAGGCGGCCGGCACCTCCGAGCCCCGCACCCGGCTCCTGCTCGACCTCACGCTGGCGGCCGACCTGATCGCGCTGAGCCGTACGCCCACCGGCACCGTCGCGCTGCCCACCAGCGGGTACGACGACTGGCTCGCGCTGCCGCCCGGTGAGCGGCTGCTGCCGGTCCTCACCGCGTGGGCCCGGCACTGGGCGATCGCCACGTGGACGCCGTTCGGGGAGACGCCGACGGCCCTGGAGCGCGGGGACGACCGCCGCGCGCCCGCCCTGCGCCACGGTCTGCTCGCCGCCCTCGCCACCAGCACGGACACGGCCACCAGCACGGATACGGCCACCGGTGACCGTGCCGCGCCCGGTTCCGGCGTTCCGATCCCGCCCCCGGACGCGTCGTCGCTGGAGGCGCTGCGACCCCTGGTGGCGGTCGCCGGTTGGCACTGCCCGCTGGCCGTCGCCGACGAGCCGATGATCCTCGAACGTGCTGCCCACACGCTCGACGAGGCCGCCTTCCTGGGCCTCGTCGCCTACGGGACGCTCACGCCCGTCGGCCGGGCCCTCCTCCGCGCGGAGACGGCAGCCGACCCCGCCCCGTTGCGCGCGGCACTGCGTACGCTGCTTCCCCCGCCGCTCGAACAGGCCCTGTTCCAGGGCGATCTGACGGCCATCGTGCCGGGGCCGCCCTCGGCCGAGCTGTCCGCGCTGCTCGCGCTCGCCGCCGACCGCGAGTCCGACGACAGCGCCACCGCGTGGCGGTTCAGCGGCGCCTCCATCCGCCGGGCGCTGGACGCGGGCCGCACCGCTGACGCGCTGATCGACGACCTCACCGCGGTGTCCGCCACGGGGCCGCTGCCGCATCCGCTGACGTATCTGATCAAGGACACGGCGCGTACGCACGGGCGCATACGGGTCGTGCGCGCCGGCTGCTGCATCCGTTCCGACGACGCCGCGCTCGTCCATGAGCTGACCGCCCACCGGGCGCTGCGTGACCTCGGGCTGCGGGCGATCGCGCCGACCGTGCTCGTCAGTGCGCAGGAGCCGGGCCCCACTCTGGATGCCCTGCGGGCGGCCGGTTACGCCCCGGCCCTCGAAGCGGAGACCGGTACGACCGTCGTCGAACGCACGGCTGCGTACCGCAGCCGGGCCCCGCTCCGGAAGCCCACCGATCACCTCGCCGTGGCCCGGCGCCTCCTGGACGGCTGAGGCGTCTCCTGGACGGCTGAAGGGAGGAAGCCCGCCGGCCGGCTGTCCGTGCGGCCGGAGAGCCTCCCACTTCATGATCAACTACCCGGCGCCGGAGGTCAACGACGCGCCGGGGCGGGGCCCGCTCGGCTCCCCGTAGGTGGGCCCGCTCGGCCCACCTGCGAAGCCGAGGCGGCAGAATGACGGCGTGCGGCTCCAAGCGATCACCTGGGAACGGCTGACCGATGCGCTCGCCGAGGAAGTGGCGGGCACGACGGCGCAGGACGGCAGCCCCTGGCTGCGGGTGGGCATCGACGCGGCCCCCGCCGCCCGCCCCGGGGAGCTGGCCGGGCGGCTCGCCGAAGCGCTGCGGCTGCGCGGCCGTTTCGTACAGAAGAGCGGCGCCTACGGGTTCCTGCGGCCGGCGTCGCTGCGTCTGGAGTACGGGCGGCACGATCCGGACGCGTACTACGACGAGTGGTTCGACCGGCAGGCGCTGTGGCGGGAGGTGTTCAACCCGCTGGAGGCCGGGGGCAGCGGCCGGGTGCTCCCGGACCTGTGGGACCCGGAGCGGGACCGGGCGACCCGCAGCCCGTATGTCGCGCTGCCGCCCGGCGGCGTGCTGATCCTGCACGGGCCGTTGCTGCTCGGGCAGTGGTTCCCGTTCGACCTGACCGTGCACCTCGGGCTGTCGCCGGGCGCGCTGGAGCGGCGCACGGAGGCGGGCGAGCGGTGGACGTTGCCGGCGTTCGCGCGGTACGAGGCGGAGGTGGGGCCCAGGGAGGCCGCCGACGTCGTCGTACGGGCCGACGATCCGCGCCGCCCGGCGTGGAGCGGCATCGGCCCCGGCCGGTAGGACGGGCAGGGGGAGGGGGCAGGGCGGCATCCGCACCGGTCAGGGTGCTGACGGGGCCTCACCAGCCTTGATCCACTGCCCGATACCGTGACGCCATGGCAATCGACGAAGTGGGCGGACAGGCGGCGGCGCTGCCGGGCAGCACCGGAGCGACGGCGACCGTGGAGGCGCGGCCGCGGACGGTCGGCGCGGTCCGCACGGTGTACGCGCCGGACCCCGACGGCGACCCGGACCCCGGCGAGATCGTGTGGACCTGGGTGCCGTACGAGGAGAACGACGGGCGCGGCAAGGACCGGCCCGTGCTGGTCGTCGCCCGCGAGCGGACGGGCACGCTGCTCGCCGTGCAGCTGTCCAGCAAGCGGCACGACGACCGGGAGTGGGTGGCGATCGGCTCCGGGCCCTGGGACCGCGCCGAGCGGCCCTCGTGGATCGCCCTCGACCGCGTGCTACGGGTGCATCCGGAAGGCATGCGGCGGGAAGCCTGCGCGCTGGACCGGGGCCGCTTCAACCTGGTCGTGAACCGGCTGCGGGAGCGGTACGGCTGGCGCTGAACCCCACCCTGTCCTACCGAGGCGTCACCCGCCGTCCGCCACGGCCAGGATCTTGTTGACGGTGTTCCAGTTGCGGGCGGTGGCCGTGACGCCCAGCTTCAGGCTCGCCGCGGTGACGGCCGCGGCGAGCCGCGAACGCCCGATGCCCTCCGGGCACCAGAGGTACAGGTCGCGGCCGAGCAGCCGGAAGGCGTCCGGTGCGTACCCGGCCGGGTCCAGGGCGTCCAGCCGGGCCGTGTCGGCGGGCTGCTCCGACAGAAACGTGACGTGCAGCGTCTTCGGCTCCGCCACGGCCTCCGGGAACGGGTTGGCCGCGACGGTGGCGGCGATCTCGTCACGGGTGCGGACCATGACCGGTACGGAGAAGCCCAGCGCGGCCGCGAAACCGGCCTCCAGGGCGCGCGCGGTCTCCTCCGGAGGGACGCCGGGGTCGGCGAAGACGATGTTGCCGGTCTGGAGGAGGACGGTGACGTCCTGGAAGCCCAGCTCCGCCATCAGCGCGCGCTGCTGCGCCACGGGGAACTTGTGGTGCCCTCCGACGTTGATGCCGCGGAGCAGGGCGACCTGACGGGACATGAGCGGGACCTTTCACAGGGCAGACGTAGTGGCCACAGGGCCGGAACAGCGGAGCAGGACAGGAGCAGCGGGGCAGGCGCGGCACGGAACGGCGGCCTCGCTCGGCAGCAGAGCGGCCCCTCCGGTCAGAAGAGCGGCTGCGGCAGCACTCCTTCCAGGGCCAGGAGCTGCCGCTTGGTCTCCAGGCCGCCGCCGAACCCGCCGAGTCCGCCGCCGCTCTCGACGACGCGATGGCACGGCACGACGACCGGTAGCGGATTGGAGCCCATGGCGGCGCCCACCGCGCGGGCGGCGCCCGGCTCGCCGACCCGGTCGGCCAGGTCCTGATAGCCGACGACCGTGCCGTACGGCACGCGGGCGGCCAGCTCACGCAGCACCCGCTCGTTGAACCCCGAGGACAGCGACCAGTCCAGCGGAACCGAGAAGTCCCGCAGCTCACCGGCGAAGTACGCGACGAGCTCCGCGGCGGCCGTGTCCACCGCCGGTATCGCGGCGACCGGCTCGGTGCCGAACGCGCCGCGCAGCCGGGCGAGCGACCTGGTCCGGGCCCTGTCGTCGGCGTGGAAGACGACCAGGGCCAGGCCGGTGTCGGTGCCCGCGAGCAGGAGCGGGCCGATGGGGGTGTCCAGCATGCGCCAGGCCCAGTCGCGCGGCGGCCTCTCGCGCTCCTCGGACATCGTCTGCGTCTCGGAAATGGTCACGGCTTCAGCCTAGAACTCCCCACTGACAATCGCCGTGGAGAGCAGCCGGCGAAGCCGTGAGCACCCCCGAGGGGCGGCGGATTACGCGGCCGGGATCAGGTATCCGGAGTCCTTCAGAGCGTTCCGCACGACGTCCGGAGTGTTGGTGATGATGCCGTCGACGCCCCAGCTCGCGACCTTCTTGGCCGTGGCCGCGTCGTTGACGGTCCAGGTGTAGACCTCCAGCGGGCGTCCGTGCGCGCCCTGGAACGCGTGCACGGCCGAGACGTACGCCATGTTGAGCGTCTTGTAGCTGGGATTGATCTGGTCCGTGAATTCCGCGTACTTGGGCAGGTCGGCGATGGCCGGCGTGCCCAGGAAGCCGGTCTTGACGGCCGGGCGCAGTTCGTGCACCTTCTTGACCGAGTCGGCGTTGAAGCTCTGGATGACGAGCCGGTGCTTCACGTGCTGCCGGTCCAGCCAGCCCTCCTCCCGCAGCTTCCGCAGGACCTCCGCCTCGATACCGGGGTAGAGCTCGGGCGCCTTCAGCTCCATCAGCAGCTTCTGGTCGTTGCGGGTGACCGCGTCCATGTAGCGCTCGAGCGTGGGGACCCGTTCGCCCTTGAACTTCGCGTTGAACCAGCTGCCCGCGTCCAGCTTCTCGATCTCGTCGAGGGTGAAGTCGGAGATCTTCCACGGAGCCCGGCCGGGGTACACCTCCTCGACGTTGGTCGTGCGGTTGAGCGTCGTGTCGTGCATGACGATCAACTTGCCGTCCTTGGTGCGCTGGACGTCGTTCTCCACCCAGGTGACGCCCATGCGGTCGGCGGCGTCGACGGCGGCGATGGTGTTCTCGGGGGCGTAGGCCGAGGCTCCTCTGTGCGCGACGGTGACCGGTCTGTGCGGGTGGTCCGCGGCCTGGGCGGCAGTGGGGAGGCAGAGCGCCGTCAGCCCCACGAGCGCGCCGGCAGCAGCGGCGGCAGGCCGAATATGCATACGGACTCCTCGGATTCGACGTCGGCGGGGGGCGGTCGGCGGCAGGTTCCCAGCGGCGGTGTACTGGAAGATAGGTCAGGGATGGACATAAATTGAACGAGAAGTGTCGTGTGTCCCGGGTTTGGGACCGTACGGGGACGATTTGGATTGCATGATCACGCAACGGAGTTTCCGGCCAAGGCCGGGGAAACCAGCGCTTGACCGCTGTTCCAGGGCGCCCGGTGGCAGATCGTCGCCTTTTGGCCGACGGGCGGCTTTGGCCGGTTCACCTCTTGCGTGCGATCACGCCGCCACGGACGAGCGCCGGCGGGGCGGCCACAGGGAGTATCGGGGAGCCGGTGACCGGCAGGGCCGCACGGGCAGGAAGAGTGTCCTGAAGCAGGAAATACCTCGTGACGAAGGGTGTGCGGACGCCTCCGTGGCGGCGGCGCCGGCGTTATGGACGCCGGTTGTCAGTGGTGGGTCGTACGGTGGGTTCCATGCGGCCCGTTTCCCAGATCGAACGCACGGCGGCGCCTTTCGAGGTCGTCAGCCCGTACCAGCCCAGTGGCGACCAGCCGGCGGCCATCGCCGAGCTGGAGCAGCGCATCCGCGGCGGTGAGAAGGACGTCGTCCTGCTGGGCGCGACCGGCACCGGCAAGTCGGCGACGACCGCGTGGATGATCGAGAAGCTGCAGCGCCCGACCCTCGTCATGGCGCCGAACAAGACCCTCGCGGCCCAGCTCGCCAACGAATTCCGCGAGCTCCTGCCGAACAACGCGGTCGAGTACTTCGTCTCGTACTACGACTACTACCAGCCCGAGGCGTACGTCCCGCAGTCCGACACGTACATCGAGAAGGACTCCTCGATCAACGAAGAGGTCGAGCGGCTGCGCCACTCCGCGACCAATTCGCTGCTCACCCGGCGGGACGTGATCGTGGTCTCCTCCGTGTCCTGCATCTACGGCCTGGGCACGCCCCAGGAGTACGTCGACCGGATGGTGCCCCTGAAGGTCGGCGAGGAGATCGACCGCGACCAGCTGCTGCGCCGCTTCGTGGACATCCAGTACACGCGCAATGACGTGGCGTTCACCCGCGGCACCTTCCGGGTGCGCGGCGACACCATCGAGATCTTCCCGGTCTACGAAGAGCTGGCCGTCCGCATCGAGATGTTCGGCGACGAGATCGAGGCGCTGTCGACCCTCCACCCGCTGACCGGCGAGGTCATCAGCGACGACCAGCAGCTGTACGTCTTCCCCGCGAGCCACTATGTGGCGGGCCCCGAGCGCATGGAGAAGGCGATCGCCGGCATCGAGGCCGAGCTTGCCGAGCAGCTCGCCACGATGGAGAAGCAGGGCAAGCTCCTGGAGGCCCAGCGGCTGCGGATGCGGACCACGTACGACATCGAGATGATGCGCCAGATCGGCACGTGCTCCGGCATCGAGAACTACTCGCTGCACATCGACGGCCGCGAGCGGGGCTCCGCGCCGAACACCCTCCTCGACTACTTCCCGGAGGACTTCCTCCTGGTCATCGACGAGTCGCACGTCACGGTGCCGCAGATCGGCGCGATGTACGAGGGCGACGCCTCCCGGAAGCGGACCCTGGTCGACCACGGCTTCCGGCTGCCGTCCGCGCTGGACAACCGCCCGCTGAAGTGGGAGGAGTTCCAGGAGC
The DNA here is from genome assembly GCF_020024005.1 of Streptomyces purpurogeneiscleroticus. Taxonomy (NCBI): domain Bacteria; kingdom Bacillati; phylum Actinomycetota; class Actinomycetes; order Kitasatosporales; family Streptomycetaceae; genus Streptomyces; species Streptomyces purpurogeneiscleroticus. Next base: position 9,808 of record NZ_NHSG01000099.1, on the reverse strand, counting down.
GCATCGGGCAGGCCGTCTACCTCTCCGCGACCCCCGGCCCGTACGAGCTCTCGCGCGGCGACGGGCACGTGGAGCAGATCATCCGCCCGACCGGCCTCGTCGACCCGGAGGTGGTCGTCAAGCCCACCGACGGGCAGATCGACGACCTGGTCCACGAGATCCGCACGCGCACCGAGAAGGACGAGCGCGTCCTGGTCACGACCCTCACCAAGAAGATGGCCGAGGACCTCACGGACTATTTCCTGGAGCTGGGTATCCAGGTGCGCTATCTGCACAGCGACGTGGACACCCTGCGCCGGGTGGAGCTGCTCCGTGAGCTGCGCGCCGGCGAGTACGACGTACTGGTCGGCATCAACCTCCTCCGGGAGGGCCTGGACCTGCCCGAGGTCTCCCTGGTGGCGATCCTCGACGCCGACAAGGAGGGCTTCCTCCGGTCCGGTACGTCCTTGATCCAGACGATCGGCCGTGCGGCGCGCAACGTCTCGGGCCAGGTCCATATGTACGCGGACAAGGTCACCCCGGCGATGGCGAAGGCCATCGACGAGACCAACAGGCGCCGCGAGAAGCAGCTCGCGTACAACAAGGCGAACGGCATCGACCCGCAGCCGCTCCGCAAGAAGATCAACGACATCGTCGCGACGATCGCGCGCGAGGACGTCGACACGCAGGAGCTGCTGGGCACGGGGTACCGCAAGGCGGCCGACGGCAAGGACGCCAAGGGGAAGGCACCGGTGCCGGCGCTGGGCGGCGCCGCCGAGAAGGCCGGCAAGGGCGCCAAGAAGGGCGCGAAGGGCAAGGCCGGGGACGGCGTGCCGACGGACCGGCCCGCCGCCGAGCTGGCCGAGATGATCGAAGAGATGACGGACCGCATGCGGGCGGCCGCCGCGGAGCTCCAGTTCGAGGTCGCCGCCCGGCTGCGCGACGAGGTGAGCGAGCTGAAGAAGGAGCTGCGCCAGATGAGGGAGGCAGGGCTGAAGTAGGCGGGGGAGCGGGGAAAACGGTAGGCGTACGGGCGAGGCCCGTGCGCCTACCGTCGTATCGAGAGGAAGGCGGGTCTTTCCCTTGCACCTGCCCCGACCAGGTCTTTTGCCTAACTCTTTACTTTTCCATGGTGTTCCTTTACGCTCATTTGTGCGGAGGGGAGTATTCCCGCCTGCGGCGTACCCGTCATCACGGATCGGTTGGAGATCCCGGGGCGCCGGCCCACTAAGCGTCGCGGAACAGTCCGCGATCTCGGGGCGGAAGAGACCTCCGGCAGCGACGACGCTGTGAGTGCCGTTACGAATCTGCCGGAGGAGCAGTGGACGTTTCCCTGAATCTGTGGGTGCTGACCATTCTTGGTCTGTGCGCCCTCATCGCCGCCGATTTCTTCATCGGCGGCCGCAAGCCGCACGACGTGAGCATCAAGGAAGCCGGTATCTGGACCGGCGTCTGGATCGCGCTCGCCGCCCTCTTCGGGCTCGGGCTCTTGCTGTTCGGCGGCGGACAGCCGGCTGGTGAGTTCTTCGCCGGCTTCATCACCGAGAAGTCGCTGAGCGTCGACAACCTCTTCGTCTTCGTTCTGATCATGGCGAAGTTCGCGGTGCCGTCGATATACCAGCAGCGAGTGCTGATGATCGGCGTACTGATCGCACTGGTGCTGCGGGCCGTCTTCATCGGCGCCGGCGCGGCGATCATCGCCAACTTCTCCTGGGTCTTCTACATCTTCGGCGCCTTCCTCATCTGGACGGCCTGGAAGCTCATCCAGGAGGCGCGTGCCGAGGAGCAGGACGAGGAGTTCGAGGAGAACCGCTTCCTGAAGATGGTCGAGCGGCGCTTCCCGTCGACCGACAAGTACCACGGCACGAAGCTGTTCATCGTGGAGAACGGCAAGCGCCTGATGACGCCGATGCTGATCGTCATGCTGGCGATCGGCACCACCGACGTCCTCTTCGCGCTGGACTCGATCCCCGCGATCTTCGGTCTCACCCAGGACCCGTACATCGTCTTCACCGCCAACGCCTTCGCGCTGATGGGTCTGCGGCAGCTGTACTTCCTCATCGGCGGACTGCTGAAGAAGCTGGTCCACCTCTCGTACGGCCTGTCGATCATCCTCGGCTTCATCGGCGTGAAGCTGGTGCTGCACGCCCTGCACGAGTCCGGTGTGCACGTCCCGGAGATCAGCATCCCGGTCTCGCTGGGCGTCATCTGCGCCGTGCTGATCGTCACGACCATCACCAGCCTGCGCGCCTCGAAGAAGCAGGCGCAGGCCGAGGCCGCCGGCGCGGAGGGCAAGGACAAGGACTCCATAGGCGCCTGAGGCGCCGGAGCGGCATAAAACAGTGCGCGGTGTGCGGGCTCTCGCCCGTACACCGCGCACTGTCGTCGTTTCCGGTGGCTCCTACCAGCCGCGCTCGCGCCACTCCGCGAGGTGCGGGCGCTCGGCGCCGAGCGTGGTGTCCGCGCCGTGGCCCGGGTAGACCCAGGTCTCGTCCGGCAGCCGCGCGAAGAGCTTGTTCTCGACGTCGTCGATCAGGCTGGCGAAGTTCTTCGCGTTGCCCCGGGTATTGCCGACCCCGCCGGGGAAGAGGCAGTCGCCCGTGAAGAGGTGCGGGTGGCCGTGCGGGTCGTCGTAGACCAGCGCGATGCTGCCGGGGGTGTGGCCGACCAGGTGGCGGGCGGTGAGCGTGACCCGTCCGACGCTGATGGTGTCGCCGTCGTCCACCAGGACGTCCGTCGGTACGGGAATGCCCTCGGCGTCGTAGCGGCCGGCGAAGGTCCGCGCGCCGGTCCGCTCGACGACCTCGCCGAGCCCTCCCCAGTGGTCCTGGTGCTGGTGCGTGGTGACGACCGAGGTGATGCCGCTCTCGCCGATCAGCGCGAGCAGGGTGTCCGGCTCCGCGGCGGCGTCGATCAGCAACTGCGCGTCGGTCGCGCGACAGCGCAGCACATAGGCGTTGTTGTTCATCGGACCGACCGCGACCTTGGAGATCATCAGATCGGTCAGCTCGTGTACGTCGGCCGGTCCGCCGACCTTGACTGCTCCGGTGTACGCCATGCCCGCAGCCTACTGGCCGGGGCTCGGGAAGCATCGCCTCCGGGGGCCTACCGCGGTACCGGCCGAACGCCAGGTCAGCGGTCCGGCAGCTCGGGGAGGCCGGCGCCGTTGGCGGTGGTGAGGCCGGCGCCGTTGGAGCGGCCGGTGAGCCAGCCGACGAGTGCGGTCGGGGAGCCGCTCACGGTGAGCGGGGTGCCGTCGGCGCGGCCCGTCCGCCAGCTCCGCCCGTCGTCGGTGCACAGCTCCAGTGCGGCGACGTCCGGGTGCCCCTTCAGCCGCTGCTCCGCGAGGAAGGCCAGCTCGGCGTCCACGTACTCCGTCGCCAGGTGGTCGACCGTGTAGCCGACGCCGAGGTCCACGTGGTGCAGCTCGACCTCGGCGAGCCGGCGGAAGGGCAGCCGCCCGGCCCGCTCGACGATGCCGTTGCGCATCTCCACCTCGTACGACAGGCGCTCGGGCCCCAGGGCCGAGCAGGCCGTCTCCCAGCGCTCGGCGCTGGACCGCAGGTCTTCCAGGTGGACGGCCAGCGGCCGGTCGGCGTCCCGCTCGATGTCGGCGTCGCGGGCCGCGGGCGTGGCGTACATGGGCGTGCGGATGCCCGTACGCGCCCACGCGAAGAGGTTGGCGAGCGCGTCGGCGTTGCGGGCGAGGTGGGCGAGCACATGGCCGCGGGACCAGCCGGGCAGCAGGGACGGCTCCCCCACGGCCTCGTCGTCCAGCTTGGCCACGGAGACCAGCAGGCGGTCGGTGGCGGCGTGGACGGCTGCCGCGTCGTACGCGAATTCCTGTGCGGTGTCGGTCATGGTCCGAAGCTAGCGCCACCGCCGTCACCGCGGGAGTCGGCGCACGTCGTCAGCCGGGAGCGCGCGACGGTTCCGGCACGCGGCAGGGGAAGGACCGGGCCGGTTCCGGTGTTGCAGAAGGGGTGCGCCAGGCCGGGCCGACGCGGTGTCCGGGGCTGCGCGCTCGTCGGTCCTCGGGCGTATATGTGCAGGTCAGTGGCGTTGTGGTCGGTTCGGGAGCCGGCGTTGTCAGACCCCGGCGTTACCGTGAAGGACGCGGTGGGATCCGACGTCCGGCGCCGCCGTGAGCAGGCGTTCGGCGCGGCGTGTCCAGGCGTCCGGTTCCGCTGTGCAGGAGGCCGCTCCGCGGTGGTGCGCCGGGGCACCGGCGCCTTCGCGTCAGCGGAAAGCCGTCCGGCCACACCTTTGGGTGAACCCGGTCGGCGGAGACCGTAAATCGAATGCACGTGCTATAGGCTCGTGTGTGGCATCGAAACGACATCGACAGACATTGCCGCGGCGGCCCCCATACCCTGGGGCGGGGGTGCGCGGCACCCCGCTCCTCTCACGAAAGGTGCCGACCGGCGTGACAGACCGTCTCATCGTCCGTGGCGCTCGCGAGCACAATCTCCGCAACGTCTCGCTCGACCTCCCCCGCGACTCCCTCATCGTGTTCACGGGCCTTTCCGGGTCGGGCAAGTCCTCGCTCGCGTTCGACACGATCTTCGCCGAGGGCCAGCGGCGCTACGTCGAGTCACTGTCCTCGTACGCCCGGCAGTTCCTCGGGCAGATGGACAAGCCCGACGTGGACTTCATCGAGGGCCTCTCCCCGGCGGTCTCCATCGACCAGAAGTCGACCTCGCGCAACCCGCGCTCCACGGTCGGCACGATCACCGAGGTCTACGACTACCTCCGCCTGCTCTTCGCCCGCATCGGCAAGCCGCACTGCCCCGAGTGCCGCCGACCGATCGCCCGCCAGTCGCCGCAGGCCATCGTGGACAAGGTGCTGGAGCTGCCCGAGGGCAGCCGGTTCCAGGTGCTCTCGCCGCTGGTCCGCGAGCGCAAGGGCGAGTTCGTCGACCTCTTCTCCGACCTGCAGACCAAGGGATACAGCCGAGCCCGGGTCGATGGCGAGACGATCCAGCTCTCCGAGCCGCCGACGCTGAAGAAGCAGGAGAAGCACACGATCGAGGTGGTCGTGGACCGCCTCACGGTCAAGGAGACCGCCAAGCGCCGGCTGACCGACTCCGTCGAGACCGCGCTCGGCCTCTCCGGCGGCATGGTCATCCTCGACTTCGTCGACCTGGACGCCGACGATCCGCAGCGCGAGCGGATGTACTCGGAGCACCTCTACTGCCCGTACGACGACCTGTCGTTCGAGGAGCTGGAGCCGCGCTCCTTCTCCTTCAACTCGCCCTTCGGCGCCTGCCCCGAGTGCACGGGCATCGGTACGCGCATGGAGGTCGACCCCGAGCTGATCGTCCCGGACGAGGAGAAGTCGCTCGACGAGGGCGCCATCCATCCCTGGTCGCACGGTCACAACAGGGAGTACTTCGGCCGGCTGATCGGCGCGCTCGCCGACGCGCTCGGCTTCCGTACCGACATCCCCTGGGCCGGCCTGCCGCAGCGTGCCAAGAAGGCCCTGCTCAACGGCCACCGCACCCAGATCGAGGTGCGCTACCGGAACCGCTACGGCCGGGAGCGCCGGTACACCACCCCGTTCGAGGGCGCCCTGCCATTCGTCCGGCGGCGGCACTCCGAGGCGGAGAGCGACTCCAGCCGCGAGCGCTTCGAGGGCTATATGCGCGAGGTGCCCTGCCCGGCCTGTGAGGGCACGCGGCTGAAGCCGATCGTGCTGGCCGTCACGGTGCAGGACAAGTCCATCGCCGATGTCGCCGCCATGTCGATCAGCGACTGCGCCGACTTCCTGCGCGACATGACGCTGGACGCGCGGCAGAAGAAGATCGCCGAGCGGGTGCTGAAGGAGGTCAACGAGCGGCTGCGGTTCCTGGTCGACGTCGGCCTGGACTACCTCTCGCTGAACCGCGCGGCCGGCACCCTCTCCGGCGGCGAGGCCCAGCGCATCCGGCTCGCCACCCAGATCGGTTCCGGGCTGGTCGGCGTGCTGTACGTGCTCGACGAGCCGTCCATCGGCCTGCACCAGCGGGACAACCACCGTCTCATCGAGACCCTGGTCCGCCTGCGCGACCTGGGCAACACCCTGATCGTCGTCGAGCACGACGAGGACACCATCAAGACCTCGGACTGGGTGGTGGACATCGGCCCGGGAGCCGGTGAGCACGGCGGCAAGGTCGTGCACAGCGGCCCGTTGAAGGAGCTGCTGGCCAACGAGGAGTCGGCGACCGGGCAGTACCTCTCGGGGAAGAAGGTCATCCCGACGCCGGGCGTGCGGCGGCCCGTGGACTTCGACCGCCGCCTCACGGTGCACGGCGCGAAGGAGAACAACCTCCGCGACATCGACGTGTCCTTCCCGCTGGGCGTCCTGACCGCCGTCACGGGCGTCTCCGGATCGGGCAAGTCGACGCTGGTCAACGACATCCTCTACACCCACCTGGCGCGGGAGCTGAACGGCGCCAAGTCGGTGCCCGGACGGCACACCCGGGTCGAGGGCGACGACCTGGTCGACAAGGTCGTGCACGTGGACCAGTCGCCCATCGGCCGCACGCCGCGGTCGAACCCGGCGACGTACACCGGCGTCTTCGACCACGTCCGCAAGCTGTTCGCGGAGACGATGGAGGCGAAGGTCCGCGGCTATCTGCCGGGCCGCTTCTCCTTCAACGTCAAGGGCGGCCGCTGCGAGAACTGCTCCGGCGACGGCACGATCAAGATCGAGATGAACTTCCTGCCGGACGTGTACGTGCCGTGCGAGGTGTGCCACGGCGCGCGGTACAACCGCGAGACGCTGGAGGTGCATTACAAGGGCAAGTCCATCGCCGAGGTGCTGGACATGCCGATCGAGGAGGCGCTGGACTTCTTCGAGGCGGTGCCGACGATCTCCCGGCACCTGAAGACGCTCAACGAGGTCGGCCTCGGGTACGTCCGGCTCGGGCAGCCCGCGCCGACGCTCTCCGGCGGTGAGGCGCAGCGCGTGAAGCTGGCGTCGGAGCTGCAGAAGCGGTCCACGGGCCGCACGGTCTACGTCCTGGACGAGCCGACGACCGGTCTGCACTTCGAGGACATCAACAAGCTGATCCGCGTGCTGTCCGGGCTGGTCGACAAGGGCAACTCCGTGATCGTCATCGAGCACAACCTCGATGTGATCAAGACGGCGGACTGGGTCGTGGACATGGGCCCGGAGGGCGGCAGCGGCGGCGGCCTCGTGGTCGCCGAGGGCACGCCCGAGCAGGTCGCCGGGGTCCCGGCCAGCCACACCGGCAAGTTCCTGCGGGACATCCTCGGCGACCGGGTCAGCGACGCGGCCTCGTCGAAGGGCGCGTCGGCGAACCGCTCGGCGGCGAAGAAGACCACGTCGGCGGCGGCGAAGACGGCGGCCGGGAAGACGGCGACGAAGCGGACCGCCGCGAAGAAGACCGCCGCGAAGAAGACCGCGGCCAAGAAGACCGTGGCCGCGAAGGCGCCGGCGAAGAAGAAGACCGTGACGAAGGCGGTGAAGTCGAAGGGGGCGAAGGGGGAGTCCTGACGGACGGCAGGGACTGAACAGAGGCTCAGGGGCCGGACAGCGGCCCAGCCCCTGAGCCCGTCAGTACTCGAGCGTGCGGAGGGTGGTGGCGAGGGACGGGAGTGCGGCGGGACGGCGGTTGTACGGGAGTCTGCCGAGGACCCTGGCCATGCCGCAGGTGTCGGTCACGGCGGAGAAGACCAGACCGGCGCCGAGGGCGGCGGACAGGTACTTCGCACCCGGCAGGACCCGGTCGGCGAGCACACCGGCCAGCACGATCGACCCGGCGGCCAGCCGGACCTGGCGCTCCATGGGCCAGACGGCGCGGCCGTCGGCGGGGTGGTCCAGCGGATGACCGCCGGCGGCCCAGGCGCTGGTGCCGCCGGTCACCGATGCGGCGGTGACCCCGGCGTCGGCGAGCAGGTCGCAGGCGGTGGCGGAACGGTTGCCGCCCGCGCAGACCACGGCGAGCGGTCCGCGCGCGGTGACCGAGCGCAGGGTCGGTACGGCTTGGTCGAGCTGGTCGAGGGGCACGTTGAGGGCACCGGGGATGTGTCCGGAGGCGTACTCCCCGGGGGTGCGGACGTCGATGAGCGTCAGCTCGGACAGACGGGGGCGGAGATCTTCGACCGACAGCGGTGCGGCGGGGGTGGCCATGCGGGTCCTCTCGCGGACGTACCGGGAATGCGGGTGCAAGGACCAGCGCTACCATACCCGCGGGGGTATTCGTGGAAAGGAAAGGCCGTGGAGCTGCCAGCAGAGGAACTGAAAGGCGCCGTCAACCGGTTGCGCCGGGCCCAGGGGCAGATCTCCGGGGTCATAGGCATGATCGAGCAGGGCCGGTCCTGCGAAGAGGTCGTCACGCAGCTGGCCGCGGCCTCCCGTGCGCTGGACCGGGCCGGTTTCGCGATCATCGCCACGGGCCTGGAGCACTGCCTGACGGGTGAGGCCGAGGGCGCGGCCCCGCAGATGGAGCGCGACGAGATGCGCGCCAAGCTGGAGAAGCTCTTCCTGTCGCTGGCGTGATCGGCCGCCATCGACCGCCATCGGCCGCGATGAGCGGCGGCGGGCGGCGCGTCACCGCCCCGCCGCCCCGGCCCGCCTCAGGGCGGCCATCGGGTCCCGCCACGTAAGAACGGGCAGGTCACGCCCGGTCGGAACGGCTCAGGCCAGATCCGACGCGTACGGCGGTTCCGCGCCCGCGCGGGAGCAGGTGAGCGCGGCGGCGCGGGCGGCGAAGCCGAGGATGTCCCGCCAGGCGTCCGCGTCCAGGCGGGCCAGCGCGGCGGGGGAGAGCGCGTGGTGCGCGTCCAGGCGGTGCAGCAGCGCCGCGTTGACCGTGTCGCCCGCGCCGATCGTGTCCACGACGTCGACGCGTACGCCCGGTACGGTCACCTCGCCGGCCGGCGTCACTGCGGTCAGGCCGTCGCCGCCCCGGGTGAGCACCACGGCCGCCGGGCCCGCGGCCAGCCACTCCTTCACCGCTCCGGCCACCGCGTCGGCGGCCGCCTCCGCCGGCAGGTCCTCCGCGCCGGCCAGCCACCGGGCGTCCTCCTCCGAGAGCTTCAGCAGGGCGGTGTGCGGGAGCCAGGAGCCGAAGCGGGCGCGGTAGGCGTCCGGATCGGCGATCAGGCCGGCGCGGATGTTCGGGTCCAGCGCGGTGAACACGCCGCGGGCCGCCTCGCGCCGCATCAGCGCTTCGTACGCGCTCGCGCCCGGTTCCAGTACCAGTGAGCAGGTCCCCAGGGAGAGGGCGCGCACGTCGTCGGGGAGGGCGGGCGGCAGGGTGAAGAGACGGTCGGCGGTGCCCTCGACGTAGAAGCCGTAGCCGGCCGAACCGTCCGGGCTGATGTCCGCGAGCGCGAGCGTGGTGGGCTCGGCGCCCCGCTGGACCAGCGAGGTGTCCACGCCGGCCGCCCGCAGGCCGTCCAGCAGTGACGCGCCGAAGGCGTCCGTGGAGACCCGCGAGCAGAAGGCGGCGGGGGAGCCGAGCCGGCCCAGCGCGACCGCGGTGTTGTACGGGCCCCCGCCCCGCTGCGGCGACAGCGCGGGCAGCGCGGCGCCGTCCGCGGGCGCGCGCCCGCCGTCCGCTGTGCTCGCGGGGACGAGGTCGATGAGGGCTTCGCCGGCGACGACGATCACGAGGGGGTCCTTTCCGGGGCCGGTCCGGGGCAGTACGGGTGTGTCATGCGGCACCACCGCGACGGGTGTGTCATGCGGCGCCACCGCGCGAGGTGCGGGGCGGACAACGGGTCAGGTGACAGGGGGCGCAGTCACTCCCGCCCCATCCCCATCTCCCTCCCCGCACCTCGCGCGGTGGCGCCGCATGACACACCCGTCGCGGTGGTG
>NZ_NHSG01000098.1:0-33867 GCF_020024005.1 Streptomyces purpurogeneiscleroticus | reverse complement strand
GGTGCGGGACGGGGGAGGCGCACGGAGCGAGTCGTAAGAGGCGAGAGCGGGCGGTGTCGATCAGGGATCAGGGGAGGGGCTTTCGTGAGTGGTGAGCAGCAGTTTCCGCATCTGTTCCGGGCGTTGCGGATCGGGTCCACGACGTTGAAGAACCGCATCGTGTCCTCGGGGCACGACACCGTGCTCGTCCGGGACGGGCAGGTGACCGACGACCTCGTGGCGTACCACGAGGCGCGGGCCGCGGGCGGCGTCGGCCTGATCGTCGTGCAGGTCGCCGGAGTGCACGAGTCCGCTCGGTACACCACCCACGTCCTCATGGCGACCGACGACGCCTGCATCGAGGGGTACCGCCGCCTCGCGGACGCCGTGCACCGGCACGGCGCGCGGGCCGTCGGGCAGATCTTCCACCCCGGCCGGGAGATTCTGGAGTCGCGGGACGGCTCGGCGCCGGTCGCCTGGGCGCCGTCGGCGACCCCGAGCGAGCGGTTCCATGTCATGCCGCGGGCCATGACGGTGGCGGAGATCCAGGAAGTGGTAGGGGGGTACGGCGCGGCGGCCCGGCGGCTGCGGGCCGCGGGCATGGACGGCGTGGAGATCGTGGCCAGCCACGGCTATCTGCCCGCCCAGTTCCTGAATCCCCAGGTGAACCGCCGTACCGACGACTACGGCGGCAGCGACGAAAAGCGGCTCCGCTTCCTGCGCGAGATCATCGCGTCCGTACGGGAGGCCGCGGGGCGGGAGTTCACGGTCGGGCTGCGCATCTCCGGGGACGAGCTGAGCCACGACGGGCTGTCGTCCGCGCTGGTCGTGGACGTGGCGACGCGGCTGGACGACGACGGGCTGCTGGATTACCTCAGCGTGTGCGCCGGCAGCTCGGCCACACTGTCCGGCGCGCTGCACATCGCGCCCCCGATGTCCGAGTCCGCCGGGTACACCGCGCCGCTGGCCGCCAAGGTGCGTGCCGCGGTGCGCGTGCCGGTCATGGTCGCGGGGCGGATCAATCAGCCGCAGGAGGCCGACCGGATCATCGAGCGGGGGCAGGCCGACGCCTGCGCCATGACCCGGGCACTGATCTGCGATCCCGAGATGCCGGCGAAGGCCGGCGCCGGGCGCGCGGACGACATCCGGGCCTGCATCGGCTGCAATCAGGCGTGCATCGGCCACTTCCAGCGGGGTTATCCCATTTCCTGCATCCAGCATCCGGAGACGGGCCGGGAGCGGCGCTTCGGGGTGCTGCCGACGATCACGCGCCGGAAGCGGGTACTGATCGCGGGCGGCGGGCCCGCCGGGCTGAAGGCGGCGGCGGCCGCAGCGGCCCGCGGGCACGACGTCACGCTGCACGAGGCGGCGCGCCGGACCGGCGGACAGGTGCTGCTGGCCGAACGGCTGCCGGGCCGCGCGGAGTTCGGCGGGGCGGTGACGAACCTGGAGCGGGAGGCGCGGCAGGCCGGGGCCCGTATCGTCACGGGATCGCGGGTGGACAGGGAGCTGCTGGGTGCCGAGCGGCCGGACGCCGTGATCGTCGCGACCGGCGCCCGGCCCCGCCGGCCGGAGCTGGAGCTCGTCGACGAGCCGGTCGTGCTGGACGCCTGGGATGTCGTACGGGGCGCCGAGGTGCCGCGGGGGCGGGTGGTCGTGGCGGACTGGCGCGGCGACTGGATCGGGCTCGGCGTGGCCGTTCAGCTCGCGGGGCTGGGCCGGAAGGTCACGCTGTGCGTCACGGGGTTCGGCGCGGGCGAGCATCTGCAGCAGTACGTACGCGCGGCGATGCTCGGCGAGGCGGTGCGGGCGAAGGTGGACGTGGTGCCGAACGTCCGGCTGTACGGCGCGGACAGCGACACGGTCTACCTCCAGCACACCCTCACCGAGGAGCCGGTGCTGCTGGAAGGGGTCGGGTCTGTGGTGCTTGCCCAGGGACACGAGCCGGTGCCCGCGCCCGTGGCGGAGTCCGATCTGCCGGAGCTGCCGACCGGCGGCCTGATAGCCATCGGCGACTGCGTCTCACCCCGGACGGTCGAGGAGGCGGTGCTGGAGGGGCTGACGGCGGCGGCCGGGCTGTAAACCGGTGCCTGCTCGGCTCCCGTCAGGCATCTTCCCAAGCCTGCGTCAGGCGTCTTCCAGAGCCGCCGTGAGGAGAGCCCGGTCGGCGGGCTCGACGTGGTCGGCGTAGTAGGCGTGCAGTGCCCGGCGGGCCAGTTGGGCCGCGTGCGGGGCGTCGCCGGCGCGGATGGCGGCGAGTACCTGCTCGTGGTGTTCGACGGAGCGGGCCATCCAGGCGGCGGCGTCCGCGACGTTCGCGATCTTGTGCTCGATGATCTCCACGACGGCGTCGTGGACGGCGCGGGCGCACAGGCCGAGCAGAACGTTGCGGCTGGCTTCCGCGACGGCCCGGTGGAACAGCGCGTCGGTCTCGCTGAACGCCCGCAGCCCGGTTCCGGCGTCTGCCAGGGACCGCATGCGCTCGATCAGTTCGGCCATCCGGGTCAGGTCGTCCTCGGTGCGCAGCCGGGCGGCGAGCCGGTTGCTCTCGGCCTCCAGGACCATCCGGAACTGGATCAGTTCGCCGAGGCTGCAGAGGTGGGAGCGGGTGAGCCGGCCGAGCGCCTGGCTGAGGTTGTCGGCGGAGACGCCGAGCACCTCGGCGCCCAGCGGGTCGCCGGGGCGGGAGCGGATCAGGCCCGCCGACTGCAGTACCCGCAGGGCCTCGCGGACGGTCGAGCGGCCGACGCCGAACTGGCTGACGAGCTCCCGCTCGCCGGGAAGCCGGGAGCCGGGCGGCAGTTCGCCGCTGAGGATGCGGTCCTCTATCTGCTCGGCCACGCGCTGGTAGGCCCGTACCGGCTCGACGGGCGTGAAGGGAGCGTCGAAGGCGGCCATCGGGGACCCCGTTCCGTGTTCCATGCCGATTGTTGCTGGTTTCCGTGCCGATTGCTGTGGTGGCCTCTTGACCCACGCATGAACGTGCGAGCAGAGTACGGGAAATCAACTGGTCTGACCAGTGGACTGGCCTCCCGGCCAGGTGTTTTGGAGGTTCTATGCACGCCGCCCAGACCCACCCGCCGACCGGCATCGTGATCGACGAAGCCGCGGCCGTCGCCTTCACCCAGGACCTGATCCGGCTGCGTACGGTCAATGCCACCGGCGCCACCGACGTCGAGCGGCCGGCCGCCGACCTGGTCGCCGCGCTGTTCACCGAGTTCGGCTGGCAGCACGAGGTGGTGGAGGTCGCGCCGGGCCGGCCGAGCGTCATCGCCGTCGTCGACGGCAAGGGCGGCGAGGGCCCGACCCTGATGTTCGAGGGCCACACGGACGTGGTCACCGAGGGCGACCCTGCGGCGTGGAGCATCGACCCGTACGGCGCGGAGATCCGCGACGGCAAGCTGTGGGGCCGGGGCGCCGCGGACATGAAGTCCGGCGTGGCCGCCATGATTTACGGCGTACGGGCGCTCCAGCAGGCCGGCCCGTTCCCCGGGCGGATCGTCCTCGGCGTGCTGTGCGACGAGGAAGGCATGATGCTCGGTGCCAAGGCGTTCGCGGCCTCGCCGCTCGCCGCGGAGATCGACGGCGTGATCGTCTGCGAGCCGGAGGGGTACGAGGTGTGCACCTCGGCCCGCGGCGGCATCCGGCTCCGGCTGGAGCTGACCGGGGTGATGGCGCACGGCGCGATGCCGCAGGAGGGCAAGAACCCGATCGTCGCGGGGGCCCGCATCGTCGAGGCGCTCGGCCGCGCCCAGACCTGGGCCGAAGTGCGCTTCGGCACGCACCCGCACGCCGGCAGCGTCACCGTCACCCCGACCGTGCTGCACGGCGGCGACCCCGACCAGCTCAATGTCATCCCGGCGCACGGCCTGGTCGGCGTCGACGTCCGGACGATCCCGGGCACGGACCACGCCGAGCTGATCGCGCGCATCCGCCGCGAGGCCGAGGAAGCCGCGGCGACGGCCGGCGTGACGGTCGGGCTGACCGTCGTCGACGACCGCCCGGCGATCGAGATCCCCGAGGACCACCCGGTGGTGACCGGGCTGGTGGCCGCCCACGAGCTGGTGCACGGCAGCCCGCCGCCCTTCGGGGCCGTGCCCGGCACCACCGACGGCACGGTGCTGACCCGCGACGCCGGCCTGCCCACGGTCGTGTACGGACCCGGCGGCAAGTGGATCGCGCACCAGAAGGACGAGTACGTCGAGGTGCGCGAGATCGGCGAGTACACCCGGGTGTACGCGGAGGCGGCGCGCCACTTCCTGACCCAGGGGGTGCGCCGCGATGACGACTGAGGCGATCACCGGGCGCTTCCCCACCGGACTGCCCGTCGGCGACGGCTGGGTGCCCGCGCCCGCCACCGAACCCGTCACCTTCCCGTACGACGGCAGCGAGGTCGCGCGGGCCCCCGTCGGCGACGAGGCGCTGGCGCGGCGCGCCGTGGAGCACGCGGCGGCGCTCCGCAAGGACGTGGCACGGCTGCCCACCCGGGTCCGGCGCCGGGTGCTCGGGGGCGTGGCGGCGGCGCTCGCCGAAGTCGCGCGCCCCATGGAGGACCTGCTCGTCCTGGAGACGGGCAAGCCGCGCGTGGACTGCCGTACGGAGGTGCAGCGCGCGGTCGCCACCTGGGAGGCCGCCGCCGACGAGGTGGCGCACATCCACGGCGAGACCGTGCCGCTGGACCTGCTGCCCTCCGGGGACGGCATGACCGGCTTCTGGACCCGCCGCCCGATCGGCGTCGTGGTCGGCATCGCGGGCTTCAACTACCCGATGCTGCTCGCCTCCCACAAGATCGCGCCGGCGCTCGCGGCCGGCTGCCCCGTGGTCGTCAAGCCCGCGCCCGCCACCCCGCTCGCCACGCTCTGGCTGGTCCACCTGGTCCGCGGGCAACTGGCCGCGGCGGGCGCGCCCACCGCAGCGGTGCAGCTGGTCACGGGTGACGCGGCGGTGGGCCGCACGCTCACCACGCACGACGCGGTCGCCGCCGTCTCCTTCACCGGTTCCGCCGCGATCGGCCACCGCATCGCCCGGGACGCCGCGCCCCGCAAGGTCGTCCTCGAACTGGGCTCCAACGCCGCGCTGGTGGTGGCCGCCGACGCCGACCTGGACGCGGCGGCCGACGCCGTGCTCCGCGGCGGCTACTACGCCTCGGGCCAGGCGTGCATCGCCGTACAGCGGGTGATCGCGGTCGAGGAGATCGCCGAGGAGCTGGAGAAGCGGATCACCGACCGGCTCGCCGAGGTCGTGGTCGGCGACCCGCGCGAGGAGGCGACACGGGTGTCCGCGCTCATCGACGAGGCGGCCACCGACCGGGTGCTGGCCTGGGTCGACGAGGCCCGCGCGGCCGGCGCACGGGTGGTCGCCGGGGGCGTGCGCGACGGGCGCTGCATCGCCCCCGCGCTGCTCGCCGACGTGCCCGAGGTGCCCAGCGGGCTGTCCGCCTGGGACGAGGAGATCTTCGGCCCGGTCGTCGCGCTGCGCGCGGTGCCGGACCTGGACGCCGCGTATGCACTGGTCAACGACTCGCGGTACGGCCTGCACGCCGCGGTCTTCACCCGCGACCTGGGCGCCGCCTTCACGGCGATCGACGCGCTCGACGTGGGCGGCGTCGTCATCAACGAAGTACCGGGTTACCGCAGCGATGTCGCCCCGTACGGCGGCGTGAAGGACTCCGGCATCGGCCGCGAGGGCCCCCGCTTCGCCATCGAGGAGCTGACGGTGACGCGGATGGCGGTGATCAGGACGTGACCCTTCCCTGGCAGAGGAGTGCCATGAGCTACGCGAACCTCTTCCGTCTCGACGGGCGGCACATCGTGGTCGTCGGCGGAGGCAGCGGCATCGGGCGCGAGGCCGTGCGGGCGCTGGCCGCGCACGGCGCGGACGTGACCGTCGCCGACCGGGACCTCAAGGGGGCCGATGAGACCGCCCGGCTCGCGCGCGAGGAGCCGCCGGCGCCCGGCAGTCGCACCGGCACGGCGACCCCGTACGAGCTCGATGTGCTGGACGCCGACGCGGTGCGCGCGACGGCCGCCGCGTGGGGCGCACCGGACGGCCTGGTCGTCACCGTCGGCGCCAACGTCCGCAAGCGGATCGTCGATTACACCCTGGAGGAGTTCGACCGGGTGGTCGCGCTGAACCTCCGGGCGCACTTCGCGCTCGTGCAGGCCGTCGCCCCCGCCATGGCCGAGCGCGGCAGCGGCAGCGTCGTCGGGCTCGCCTCGATGCGCGCGGTACAGGTCGAGCCGGGCCAGAGCGTGTACGCGGCGTCCAAGGCGGGGCTGGTGCAGTTCCTGCGGACCGCGGCGGCGGAGTGGGGCCCGCGCGGGGTGCGGTTCAACGCCATCGCGCCGGGCGTCGTGCGGACGCCGCTGACCGACCAGATCGCCGCCGACCCCGAGTGGTACGACGCGTACGCGCAGGCGTCCGCGCTGCGGCGCTGGGCGGGCGCGCACGAACTGGCGGGCGCCGTGCAGTACCTGGTCTCGGACGCCTCCACCTTTGTCACCGGCAGCGTGCTGACCGTGGACGGCGGCTGGACCGCGGTCGACGGCCGGTATGAGCCGACTGTCTGACCTGCGATAACGTCCAAATCCACCGTACTCCCCGCACTCTCCCCTCGAACCCTTCGAAGGAGCCCCATGTCGCACGCCCCCGAGGACCGCGGGCGGGAGGGCCCGGCGGAGGCCGGCGCGCACCCGCTCGACGGCCTGCCCGAAGCGAGCGCCCGGCGCCCCGCGCTGTGGCTGCTGCTCGTCCCGGCCGTCCTGTACTGCCTGGCGCCGCTCGTGGCGAACCGTATCGAGCCGCGCGTCCTCGGCGTGCCGTTCCTGCTGTTCTGGATCCTCGCCGCCACGGTCATCAGCCCCGTGGTCATCTGGGCCGTCACCCGCCTGGACCCCGCGTACCGCACGGGCGCGGCCGAACCGCTGCCGGCGGAGCGGGAGACCGCCGGTCCGGCGACCGGAGAAGCCGAAGGCCCCGGACGGCCCGAAGGAGGCGCCGCATGAGCAGTTCAGCAGCGATCGCGACGACCATCTTCGGCCTCGCCATGGTCGCGACCATCCTCATCGGCATCCTCAGCGCCCGCGGCCGGGACAAGGGCCTGTCCGAGTGGTCGGTCTCCAGCCGGGGCCTGGGCGTGCTCTTCATCTGGCTGCTGATGGCCGGTGAGACCTACACCAGCTTCTCCTTCCTCGGCACGGCCGGCTGGTCGTACTCCTTCGGCGTGCCGATCCTCTACCTCGTCGCGTACCTCACCGTCGGCTTCGCGGTGGCGTACGTCGTCGGCCCGGCCATCTGGACGTATGCCAGCCGGCACGGCCTGATCTCCATCGCGGACATGGCCGAACACCGCTTCCGGTCCCGGCCGGTGGGCATCCTCGTCGCGGTGATCGCCACGGTCTTCCTCGTGCCGTACATCCAGGTGCAGATCCAGGGCATGGGCGTGGTGGTCAACGCGATGACGTACGGGAGCGTGGACCTGCGCGTCGCGGCCGTCATCTCATTCGTCGTCGCCGAGGTCTTCATCCTGGTCTCCGGGCTGCGCGGCTCGGCGTGGGTCAGCGCGCTCAAGGACGTCCTGGTCATCGCCGCGGTGGTCTTCCTCGCGGTGTACATCCCGATGCACTACCTCGACGGCTTCGGCGACTTCATGCACCGCATGGTCGCGGAGAAGTCCGAGTGGCTGACCTTCCCCGGGCACGCGTCCGACGGCCGGGACGCGGTCTGGTTCATCAGCACGCTGCTGCTCAACGCCGTGACCATCACGATC
Organism: Streptomyces purpurogeneiscleroticus; assembly: GCF_020024005.1. NCBI lineage: Bacteria > Bacillati > Actinomycetota > Actinomycetes > Kitasatosporales > Streptomycetaceae > Streptomyces > Streptomyces purpurogeneiscleroticus. The sequence continues at coordinate 26,120 of NZ_NHSG01000098.1, read as the reverse complement.
TTCCCGACCACCGTCGCCGGTTACCTCAGCGCGAAGAACCCCAACGCGCTGCGCCGCAACGCCGTACTGCTGCCCTGGTACCAACTGCTGCTCTTCGTCCCGATGATGATCGGCGCCACCGCGCTGTTCGTCATGCCGGCCCTCGGCAACCCGGACCTGGCGCTGTTCAGCCTGGTCACCGACTCGCTCCCGGCTCCCGCCGTGGCCATCATCGGCGTCGCGGGCGCGCTCTCCGCCATCGTCCCGATGAGCGTCTTCATGCTCGCCATCGGCACGCTCTGGGGCCGTACGCTGCTCGGCGGCGGCAACGGCGCCGACCCGCGCAGCCGCCGTACGGGCCGCACGCCCGCCGACGACGTACGCACCAAGCGGCTCTCCCAGCTGGTCTGTCTGATCGCCGGGCTGATCGCGCTGGCGGGCGCCCTCTTCTACCCGAACACGCTGGTCCAGCTGTCGGTCCTCTCGTACGAGGGCGTGGCCCAGCTCGTGCCGACCGTGCTGCTGGCGCTGTTCTGGCGGCGGATGTCGAAGGCCGGCGCGGTGGCGGGCCTGCTCACCGGGCTCGCGGTGGTGATCGCCCTGTGGGCCACCGGCAACGACCCCTGGCACGGCGTGAACGGCGGCATCATCGGGCTGGCCGTGAACCTCGCCGTGACCGCGGCCGTCACCTTCGCCCGCCCCGCGGCGGCCGGGCCCCCGGGAGCGCGCCCCGCACCTCGTACGGAAGGCAACGACCCGGCCCCGGCGGCCACCGAGGAGGCAAAGTGATCGACGACAGCACGCCCGTGCTCCACCGCGCCGCCCACATCGTCAGCCAGCGCGGGAGCGGCCCCGAGCCCGAGGCGTTCGCCGTCGCCGAGGGCCGTATCCGGGCCACCGGGCCCCTCGCCGAGCTGCGGGACCGCTTCCCGGGCGCGCCGGAGGCCGACCACGGTGACGCGACCGTCGTTCCCGGCCTCAACGACGCCCATATCCACCTGGCGATGGCCGCCGAGGACCTGCTCCACCTCGACCTCTCCGCCGCCGCGGTCGGCAGCGCCGACGCGCTGCTCGCGGCCGTCGCCGCGGAGGCGGCGCGCACGGCACCGAGGGAGTGGATCCGCGGCAGCCGGTACGACGACGCCAAGACCGGCCGGATCACCCGCTGGGACCTGGACCGCGCGGCGCCCGACAGCCCCGCCCTCGTCGTCCATGTCGCGGGCCACTGGGGCGTCGTCAACTCCACCGCGCTGCGCGCCCTCGGCATCGACGAGGACACCCCGGCCCCGGACGGCGGCGACTTCGGCCGCGCCGCCGACGGCCGCCTCGACGGACGCCTCATCGAACGCGCCCTGATGAACGTCGTCTACCCCGCGACCGCCCGCGGCGACTCCCCGCTCACCCCCAGCTCCCCGCAGGACCGGCTGCGCGGCCTGCTGCGCGCCCAGGAGCTGTGGCACGCCGCCGGGCTCACCTCGATCTGCGACGCGCTGATCGCCCCGGACGACATCGCCCTGCTGCGCACCGCGCGCGACCGGGGCCGGCTGACGATGCGTACGGGCATGCTGCTCTCCATCGACCACTACGCCAAGGCACAGGCGCTCGGCGTCGGCAGCGGCTTCGGCGACGACCTGCTGCGCTTCGTCGGCGTCAAGGCGTTCCTGGACGGCGCGATCGGCGGCCGGACCTGTCTGCTGGCCGAGCCGTACGCGGACCCCGAGTGCGGCGGGCACGGCATCCAGACCACCTCGACCGAGGAACTGTTCGCGCAGGTACGGGAGGTGCACGCGGACGGCAACCGCATCGGCGTGCACGCCAACGGTGACGCCGCGATCCGCCTCGTCCTGGACGCCTTCGAGGCGGCGCAGCGCGAGCTGCCGCGCCCGGGGCTGCGGCACCGCATCGAACACTGCACGCTCATCGACGACGCGATCCTCGCCCGGATGAAGGCGCTGGACGCCATCGCCGTACCGTTCGCCGGGTACGCCGGCTACCACGGCGGCGCGCTGAACACCTGGTACGGCCCCGAGCGCACGGAGCGGATGTTCGCGCACCGCTCGTTCCTGGACGCGGGCGTCACCGTCGCCGGGTCCTCGGACTACCCCTGCGGCCCGTACGAACCGCTCCTCGGCCTGCAGTCGATGGTCACCCGCGAGGGCATCGAGGACGGCGCGAAGGTCGGCCCCTCGCAGCGGGTCACCGCCGCCGAGGCGCTGCGGATCTTCACCCTCGGCTCGGCCGAGGCGGAGGGCACGGCCCACTACAAGGGCCGGATCGCCCCCGGCCACCTCGCCGACTTCACCGTACTGGGGGAGAACCCCCTGACCGCCGACCCGCACGGCATCGCCGCCATCCCGGTACGCGCGACGTACGTGGGCGGCGAGTGCGTACACGAGGAGGCCACCCGATGACCGAGTCCGGTGCTGCGGCCACCTTCGAGGTCCCCGGGCTGTCCGAACCGGTGGAGATCCTCATCGACCGCTGGGGCGTGCCGCACCTCTACGCCGCCTCGCGCGACGACCTCTTCCTCGCGCAGGGCTTCAACGCGGCCCGCGACCGGCTCTTCCAGATCGACCTGTGGCGGCGGCGCGGCCTCGGCCTGCTGGCGGAGGTCCTCGGCCCCGATTACGCCGAACACGACCGCGCCGCCCGGCTGTTCCTCTACCGCGGCGACATGGCGGCCGAGTGGCAGGCGTACGGCCCGGACACCGAGCGGACCACCACCGCCTTCGTGCACGGCATCAACGCCTTCGTCACCCTCTGCAGAACCCAACGGGAGCACCTGCCCCCGGAGTTCCGGCTGCTGGACTACGAACCGGCGTACTGGGAGCCCGCCGACGTCGCCCGCATCCGCAGCCACGGCCTCTACTACAACCTCCACGACGAGGTTCAAAGAGCCCTCACCCTGCGGGACTTCGGGCCCGAAGTGGAGGAGCTGCGCAAGGTCCGCGAGCCCGCGCACGAGCTGCGCGTGCCGGAGGGCCTGGACCTCTCCGTCATCCCGGACGACGTGCTGCGCGTGTACCGGATGGCGACCACCCCGCCGTGGGCCGCGAACGCCCCGCGTCAGGGCATCGACGGCAGCAACAACTGGGTGCTCGCCCCGTCCCGCACCGCCACCGGGCGTCCGCTGCTGGCCAACGACCCGCACCGCGCCGTGACCCTGCCCGCGCTGCGCTACCTCGCCCACCTCTCGGCCCCCGGCCTCGACGTCATCGGCGCGGGCGAACCGGCCCTGCCCGGTGTCTCCATCGGCCACAACGGCCGGCTCGCCTTCGGCCTCACGATCTTCCCCATCGACCAGGAGGACCTGTACGTCTACCGCACCGACCCCGCCGACCCCAAGCGGTACGCCTACGGGGACGGCTGGGAGGCGATGACGAGGGTCACCGAGACCATTCCGGTGCGCGGCGGCGAGCCCGTCACCGCCGACCTGTGGTTCACCCGGCACGGCCCGGTCATCGACGAACGCCCCGACCGCGCCGCCGCGTTCGCGGTCCGCGCCGCCTGGCTGGAGCCGGGCATGGCGCCGTACCTCGGCAGCATGGACTACATGGGCGCGGCCGGGCCCGACGCCTTCGTCGCCGCCATGGAGCGGTGGGGCGCCCCCGGCGAGAACCAGGTCTACGCGGCGCCGGACGGCACGACCGGCTGGCGCCCGGCCGGTCGCGTCCCCGTCCGCCGCGGCTGGGACGGCACGCTCCCGGTGCCGGGCGACGGCCGGTACGAGTGGGACGGGCACCATCCGGTCGGCGCGCTGCCCTCCGTACGGGACCCGGAGGACGGCTGGTTCGCCACGGCCAACCAGCTCAACCTCCCCGCGGAGTACCCGAATGCCGAGCGGACCGTCACCTACGACTGGTACGCGCCGCACCGCCACCACCGCCTCGCCGAGGCGCTGGCCGCGCGGTCGGACTGGACCGCGGCGGACTGCGTGGCCCTGCAGAACGACTATGTGAGCCTGCCCGCGCGGGAGATCCAGCCCTTGCTGGCGGGGTTGACCAGCGACGACTCGCAGGTGACCGAGGCGCTGAAGCTGCTGCGCGACTGGGACGCGTCGCTCGACGCGGACTCGCCCGCCGCCGCGCTCTTCGAAATCTGGTACCGCCGCCATCTCCGTCCCGAGCTGCTGCGCCGGGCCCTCGCCCGGCTGGTCCCGGAGGAGCGCGTGGCGGCGGCGCTCGCCCGTGTGCTGCCCGCCGAGGACGCCAGCGCCGACCCCCGGGTCGACCTCTCGCTGCTCCTCGCGCCGGGGGACCGGCTCGGGCCCGACCCGGAAGCCGCGATCCGCGCGGCGATCCTCGACAGCCTCGGCCCCGCGATGGAGGAGACCGCGCAGCTGCTCGGGCCCGACCCCGGTGCGTGGCGTTGGGGCGCGCTCCACCAGGCGCATCCGCACCACCCTCTCGCCGCGCTCCTCGGCGCCGAGGCCGCCGGCTGGTCCTCGGTGGGCCCCGCGCCGCGCGGCGGCAGCGGCGACACGGTCTCGGCGACGGCGTACGGCCCCGGCTTCCGGCAGTCCGGCGGCGCGACGTTCCGGCTGGTCGTGGACGTCGGCTCGTGGGACGACTCGGTGGTGATGAACGCGCCCGGCCAGTCCGGCGACCCGGGCAGCCCGCACTACCGGGACCTGTTCGAGCCGTGGGCAGCGGACGAGGCGTTCCCGCTGCTGTACTCGCGCGAACGGATCGAAGAACGGACGACGCAGCGGATCACGCTCGTACCGGGGGAGTGACCGGGGTCTTCACTCCGCGAAGAGCGCGTCCAGGTACACCCAGGCACCGTCGTGCCGGACGAAGCGGCTGTGCTCGTGCAGCGCGTCCTCCGCGCCGCCGTACCGGAACTGCGCCCGGAATTCGACGGTACCGGTGGTGTGGAACGCGCTGCCCTCGGACGTCTGCAGGATCTCCAGCCCCAGCCAGCGCTGCCCCGCGTCGAACTCGATGCGGGGCGGCCGGGTGTCCGGGTGCCAGGTCCGCAGCAGATAGGGCTCGTCGCGGACCACGAAGGCGCTGTACCGCGAGCGCATCAGCCGCTCGGCCGTGGACGCCGCCGCCGTCCCGGCGTGGAACTGCCCGCAGCACTCCCCGTACGGGGCGGACAGGCCGCAGGGGCAGGGCGAGGACGCGGTGATCGCAGGGGCTGCGGCCTGCTTCGGACGCTTGGTACGACGGGACATGCGCCCATTGTGCCCGGTCACGGAGGTACGGCCGCGATACCGCTGGGCGGACGCATCGTCTCGCCATCCGAGACGCCGTTACATGTGGCTTACACCCGGTATTACCGTGGAGCGCATGTTCGGACCCGCCAGTGTGCTCACGCTCGCGCTCTTCGCGGCGACGCCGTGGGACGTCGACGACGCGCTCTGTATCCGCTGAGGCCCCCGGTCCGGCCCTTTCCGGTACGTCCGTACGTACCGCATCCCCTCCCACGGAGACCCACGTGACGACCGCTCCCCCCGCCGGGGCGGCGCCCCTGGCGGTCGCGGGGCTGATCGGCGCAGCGCTCACCGCCTACGTGTGGACCGCCAACGGCGCCAAGCCCGGCATCCTGCTGCTCCTCGGCATCGCCCTGGGCTTCGCCCTCTTCCACTCCCGCTTCGGCTTCACCTCCGCCTGGCGGCAGCTGATCGCCGTCGGCAACGGCACCGGGCTGCGCGCCCACGCCCTGCTGCTCGGCACCACGGCGACGCTCTTCGCGCTGCTCATCGGCACCGGCACCGGACTGTTCGGCTCGGCGCCGGCGCCCAGCGCGGGACCGCTGGGCGTCGCCCTGCTCGTCGGCGCCTTCCTCTTCGCCGTCGGCATGCAGCTCGGCGGCGCCTGCGCCTCCGGCACCCTCTTCGCCGTCGGCTCGGGCCAGAGCACCATCGTGCTCACCCTCGGCGGCTTCATCGCCGGCTCGACGCTGGCGGCCTGGCAGTGGGACCTCTGGCGCGACCTGCCCGCCTTTGACCCGGTGCTCTTCTCCGACCACCTCGGCTGGGGCGGCTCCTGGGCCGTGACCATGGCGCTGCTCGCCGTGGTCGTGCTGGTCACCCGCCGCGTACAGGCCCGCCGCAACCCGCCGCCGGTCGGCACCCCGCCGTCCGCGCGCACCACCCTGGCCCGCGTCTTCCGCGGCTCCTGGACCCTGTGGGCCGGCGCGCTGGTGCTCGCCGTGCTCGGCGCCGCCGTGCTGCTGGTCTCGGGCGGCGCCTGGGGCGTCACCAGCGCCTTCGCGCTGTGGGGCTCGAAGCTGGTGGGACTGCTCGGCGGCTCCCCCGAGACCTGGGCGTTCTGGCAGGACCCGAAGAACGCCGCCTCGTACGCGGGCCCGGTCCTTGCCGACAAGACCAGCCTGACGGACATCGGGATCATGATCGGCGCCGCGGTCGCGGCCGCCGCGGGCGGCGTCTGGAAGCTGCACCGCGGCATCCCCGCCCGCACCGCGCTCGCCGCCGTGCTCGGCGGCATCCTGATGGGCATCGGCGCCCGCATGGCCGGCGGCTGCAACATCGGCGCGTACCTCGCCGGCATCGCCTCCGGCAGCCTGCACGGCTGGATCTGGGGCGCGGCGGCCCTTGTCGGCACCTGGGCGGGCCTCCGGCTGCGCCCGGCCTTCGGCCTCGGCAACCCGAAGCCGGGGGACGGCGTCTGCTGAGTGCCTGACACGGACAGCAGCGGCGGCCGCCGGGGAGGATCCCCGGCGGCCGCCGCCGTCAGTACGCGCGCTCACCGCTCCTGGATGCGGATATTGCGATACGAGATCACATCGCTCGTACCGTGGACCTGGAGCCCGAGGTAACCGGAGGCGTAGCGCCGCCCGTCGGTGCCCGGGTCGTCGGACCGCGGCGGGTAGAAGCTCTGCCCGCCTGTGTTGTCGAACTCGTTGATCAGCTTGCCGTTGCGGTAGATCTCGTAGTGCTGGTCGGTCACCCGGATCTCGTAGTCGTTCCAGGTGCCCTTGGGCGTGACCCCCGCACCGCCGAGGCCGACCCGGTCGAAGCCGTAGACCGAGCCCGTCTTGTACATGTCGCCGTCCGGACGGTCCAGGATCTGGACTTCATGTCCGTACTTGATGGCGACCCACTCGGGGCGGGACTCCTCGGGGTGGTCGTGGACGTCCGGGAAGCGGACGAAGACCCCGCCGTTGGCGTTGCCGGTGCCCGGCGCGTCGTCCCGGAACTGCAGCTTCAGCGAGAAGTCGTCGAAGCGCTGCTCAGGGAACCACAGCATGCCCATGCCGTCGACCTTCGTGCTGCTGGTCATGGCGCCGTCACCGGTGAGCGAGAAGGCACCGCCGCCCACGTGCTGCCACTTCTCGAAGGACTCCGGCGTCCCGTCGAAGAGGGTGCGGTAGCCGGTGTCGTGGCCCGGCTTGCCGATGCCGGACTGGCGGGCGGCCTTGTTGATCGCGCGGTACTCCCGCTTGTCGATCACCCCTTCCTTCAGCAGCCTGTCGGTCACCTCCGTGACGTGCTTGAGGAAGAGCGCCTGCGAGGACCAGTCCTTCTCGTCCTCGATCAGCTCGTTGATCGTGCAGCGGTTGCCGGTGACCCGGTTCGGCACGCCGGTGTCGACGGTGCCGACGATGACGGTCAGCCGCTCGTCGTATTCGGGACAGGGCGGCGCGGGCACCTCGCCCGCCACGACCGTGAAGGAGACCGTCCGCGCGGGCGAGGTGTTGCCCGCCTTGTCGGTCGCCCGGTGCGCGAGCGAGTGGTATCCCACCCGGTCCACGATCACCGGCGATTCGTACGCGAGGTACGGCCCGCCGTCCAGCGAGTACTCGGTCTTCGCCACGCCGGAGCCCTCGTCGGTGGCCGTGAGGGTCACCGTCGCCTTCCCGATGTAGGCGCCGTCCGAGTTCTTGTCGCCCTCGACCGTGGCCGCGGTGTCCGGCGGGGTGGTGTCCTCGGGCGGCGGCGCGACGACGGTGAAGTCCACCGACTTCTCCGCGGCTGCGTTGCCGGCCTTGTCGGCGGCCCGGTAGCGGACCTTGTGGCTGCCCGCCTCGTGCACCATGACGGGCGCGGTGTACGGCTGCCACGCGCCGTCCCCGAGTGCGTACTCGATGGTGTTGACGCCCGATCCGGTGTCGGACGCGGTGACGGTGACCGTCGCCATGCCGATGTAGGCACCGTCCGCGTTCTTCTCACCGGACACGGTCGCGCTGGTCTCCGGGGGAGTCGTGTCGTCCGTCGGCGGCGCGACGACGGTGAAGTCCACCGATTTCTCCGCCGCGACATTGCCCGCCTTGTCGGCCGCCCGGTAACGGATCTTGTGCGTACCGACCTGGTCGACCACGAGGGGCGCGGTGTACGGCTGGAAGCCGCCGTCGCCCACCGCGTACTCGATCCGGTCCACGCCCGAGCCGTCGTCCGTCGCCGTCACGCTCACGGTCGCGCTGCCCACGTACGCGCCGTCGGCGTTCTTCTGCCCCTCGACCTTCGCCGAGGTCTCCGGCGCCGTGGTGTCCTCGCTGCCGCCGTCGGTGACGATGAGGATGCCCTGCATCTGCTCGTGCCCGGGGATGGTGCAGTGGTAGCGGTACTTGCCGGGCGTGAGCGTGACCTCGGCGGTGTGCTTGCCGCCCGAGGAGTCACCGGGGTTGGCCAGGATGTTGAGGCTGACGTCCTGGTTGTACTCCGGATCGGAGACGTCGAAGGTCAGGGTGTGCGGCATGCCCATCGTGTTGCCGGTGGCCTCGCTGTTCTCGAAGACGATGGTCGTCTTCCCGGCCACGGCGGTGGTGGGCGCCGAGGTGTACTTGGTGATGTCGTCGCCCGCCGTCCAGGTCAGCACCTGCTGCGCCTCGACGGGCGCGGGCTGCCCGTACGCCGTGGTGGCGCCCACGCCCAGCAGCAGGAAGAGGACGGACAGCAGAGCGGTCAGCCGCCGGTTCATCGGACCGCCTTCCGGGCCAGATCAGCGGGGAGCGGAGTCGCCGGGCCGCCGTGGTAAGTGATGTGCCACAGCGCGGACTTGGCGTCATGGGTGAAGAAGCCGCGCCCGTAGTCCAGGACGTAGAGCGAGCCGTCGGGCGCGAACGTCCAGCCCATCAGGTTGCGGATGCCGTCGGCGCCCACCGGGACGATCTTGTCCAGGGTCTCGGCGTGTACGGGCAGCCCGCCCGAACCGGCCGTCTTCGGGTCCATCACGACCGCGTTCCGCGGCTGCTCACCGTCGTAGAAGTCGCCCACGAACCACTTGCCGTCCCAGTACGCGGGCCAGGCGTCCTCGCCCGCGGTCCCCGCGTCGTACCGGTAGACCGGGCCGTCCATCGCAGCCTGCCCGCCGCCCTTGAGCCAGGGCAGCAGGAACTTCTGCTCGGACTTCTTGTAGCTCGGCACGCCGTTGGTGTCGCGCGGGTAGTCAGGGCCGCCGCCGGCGGGGGAGTACCAGATGTTGTTGGGCTCGGCGGGCGGGATGTTGACCAGCCCGTCGTTGTTGGGCGACTCGTTCTTGAGGTTGTCGCAGTCGTACCAGCCCAGCGGCTTGCTCGGGTCCGGCAGATTGCGGTCGCGGTAGGGCTGGTTGTTGCCCATGCAGAACGGCCAGCCGCGGTTGGAGGCATGGGTGATCGCGGCGAACGTGTCGTACTTTGCCGGGCCCCACGTCTCGCTCGGGTCGGTCGCGTCCGGGCCGACCCAGCCCGCGTAGAGCGTGTCGGTCTTCTTGTCGACGGAGATCCGGGAGGGGTTGCGGACGCCCATGACGTAGATCTCGCCGCGGGTCTTGCCGCCGCCCTCGTCGGTCTCCTTGCCGGTGAAGAGATTGCCCTCGGGCAGGGTGTATGTGCCGTCGTCCTCGGGGTGGATCCGGAGGATCTTCCCGTTGAGGTTGTTGGTGTTGCCCGCGGTGCGGCGGGCGTCGGCGAACGACACGCCCTTGAAGTTCGGCTCCGGGTTGTTTCCCGAGTAACCATCGCTGAACTGGCTGGAGTTGTTGTCGCCGGTGGCGATGTAGAGGTTGTCCTTGGAGTCCCAGGCCATGCCGCCGCCCGCGTGGCAGCAGCTGTGGATCTGCACCGGCCACTTCAGCAGCACCTTCTCCGAGGAGAGGTCCAGCTTGTTCGTCTTCGGGTCGAAGTCGAAACGGGAGACGCGGCGCTCGGCCATGTGCGTGTCGCGATTGATCTCCGAGTGCGGTGTGTAGTGCAGGTAGACCCAGCCGTTGTCGAGGAAGTCCGGGTCCAGCTCGATGCCGAGCAGCCCCTCCTCGTTCTTGACCAGCTCACCGCCGCCGCCCTTGTTGCCGAAGACGGTGACCTCGCCCGCGAGCGTGACCTTCTTCGACTCCGGGTCGTAGACGTGGACGGTGCCCTTGCCCTTGCCGATGTCCGGGTTGTTCCAGTCCGTGATCACGGGCGCGTCCGAGCCCTCGCCGCCGCGGCCGATGTAGAACACCCGGCCGTCCTTCGCGGTCACCACGCCGTGCGGCTCGCCGATCTGGTCGTGCTGACCCGGCTGGTTGGGCCGGGTGACCCGCTCGGCCTTGTAGTGGGAGGCGATGGTGGCCTGGCAGTCGGCGCGGGCGAGCCGGGTGGTCCACAGCAGCGCGCCGCGCAGATGGGCGCGGAAGTCGGTCTCCTGGAAGGCGGCCGAGGTGCCGCCCATGCCGGTGTAGAAGGACCGGCCGCCGTCGTAGTCACGGCACCAGGAGATGGGGTGGTCGGCGCCGTTGGCACCTGTGCCGGGCCGGAAGGTTGTCTCCCGTACACGGGCCACTGTATGCACGGAACCGCTCGGATTCTCCGCCCAGTTGAGCCACCGGTCGGGGCGCTTCCACTCCAGCGGCAGGCTCTTGGTGGCGGGGTGCTCGCGGTCGCCGACCTCGACGGTGGCGCGCTGCACGTTGTCCGTGCCGCCCGTGGGGCGGGCGCCGACCAGGCCGGTGAACCAGTCGGAGTACGGCTCGGCGCGGGCCGCGTTGTGGATGCCGACGAACCCGCCGCCGGCCTCCATGTAACTCTCCAGCCCGGCCTCCTGCTCGGGATCGAGCACGTCGCCGCCGCCGGTCAGGAAGACGACCGCGTTGTACCGGCCGAGCCTGGGCCTGGTGAAGACCGACGGGTCGGCCGTGGTGTCGATCGTGAAGTGTTCGGTGGCCGGCCCCTGCCGTCCGATCTTCTCGATCGCCTCGATACCGGCGTTCACCGTGGGCGGCTCCTCGCCCGCCGAGGCGTGGAAGACCAGGACGCGGACGTTCTCGCCGCCGGGCGGCGAGGGCAGCGCGAGTTCGGGTACGGACGGCTCCGGCGGGGCCCCGGCCAGTGCGGGGGTCCCGCCCAGCAGGGCCGCCGTGACGGCCAGCGCGGACAGCCCGGCCGTCCGTCTCAGCCGTCCGGTGGCGGTGCGTTTCTGACGTGGTGCGCGACGCATGGTTCACCCACCCCTCTGAGGACACAGCTGTGAGCACACAGCGACAGCCGACGAAGCTAGACCTCTTTCGGCGGTCCGCCAATAGCTATGACCGCAAGTCAACAAACTTTGTCCTTACCGTGGATAAACGAAGATCACGGCGCTACCGTCCCAAGCGGCGTACTGCCGAGAGCGCTTTCTGCGAGGGGAGCACGATGACCGAGACAGCCGAAAACTCCACCGTGCGGGGCACGTTCAGCCGCCGGCTGTTCGCGGGCGGGGCCGCCGCCGCGGCACTCGGCACGATCGGCCTGGCCCCCGCGGCCTCGGCCGCCGCGCCCCAGGGCCCCGCCTCGGCCGCCGCGCCCCAGGGCTCCGTGCGCAGGGCGGGCGCCGGCGGCGAGACGAAGCACTTGAAGCTCTACATGGAGCAACTCCCCGACGGAAAGCTCGGCTACGGCCTGGAGAAGGGCAAGGCCACGATCCCCGGCCCGCTCATCGAGCTCATCGAGGGCGACACCCTGCACATCGAGGTCACCAACACCCTCGACGTCGCGGCCAGTCTGCACGTCCACGGCGTGGACTACGACACCGCCAGCGACGGCACGAAGATGAACCGCAGCCACATCGAGCCGGGCGGTACCCGTACCTACACCTGGCGCACCCACAGACCCGGCAGACGCAAGGACGGCACCTGGAGACCGGGCAGCGCCGGCTACTGGCACTACCACGACCACGTCGTCGGCACCGAGCACGGCACCGGCGGCATCCGCAAGGGCCTCTACGGACCGGTCGTGGTCCGCAGGGAGGGCGACATCCTGCCCGACCCGGACCGCCAGTTCACCATCGTCTTCAACGACATGACGATCAACAATCTGCCGAAGGGGCCCGACTTCAAGGCCACCATCGGCGACCGCGTCGAGATCATCATGATCACGCACGGCGAGTACTACCACACGTTCCATGTGCACGGTCACCGCTGGGCCGACAACCGCACCGGCCTGCTGGAAGGCCCGGACGACCCCAGCCGGATCGTCGACAACAAGATCACCGGCCCGGCCGACTCCTTCGGCTTCCAGTTCCTGGCTGGTGAGGGCGTGGGCGCCGGCGCCTGGATGTACCACTGCCACGTCCAGAGCCACTCCGACATGGGCATGGCCGGCATGCTGCTGATCGCCAAGCCGGACGGCACGATTCCCGGACACGACGGGCATCACTGACCGGACCGGGCGCCCCGGCGCGGCATGATCGGGGCATGAGCCGTCCCGTCGGCCGGGTGTCCCGGCGCACCGCCGTCCTGGCGGCGCTGTTCCTCGCGACCGTCGTGACCGCCGTACTCGGCACCGTCCCCACCGGCGAGAACGCCGCCCCCTGCGCCGCCAGGGAGATCGCCTCCTGGGCCCCCGAACCCCGCTTCACGAACGCCTTCGCCCGGTACGGCAACGACAACTCCCGGCTGGACGACTGGACCGGCGGCGACGGCACTCACTCCGTACGGCTGCCGGGCGGCCGCGTCCTGTGGCTCTTCTCCGACACCTTCCTCGACCGGATCCAGAGTCCGCCCAACCCGAAAGGGCAGCCGCACTTCTGGCGGCGGAAGGCCGACGGCGGCGGCCCGCCCGGCCTGCTCCGCAACTCCCTCGTCGTCGCGGATCCGTCGGGGCGCCCGTACCGGACCCTGGTCCGCCGCACGCCGGACGGGCCCGTCGGCTACTTCCCCGACCCGTCGCGTGCACACGGGCCGGCGGGGGCGTGGCGCTGGCCCGTGGCCGCGCGCGTGGAACCCCGTACACCCGGATCATCCGAACGGGTACTCCGCGTCCTGCTGTGGAACCGCGCCCCGGGAACGGGCCCCTGGCTCTTCGGCGAACCCCGCAGCACCGAGGTCGCCACCCTCTCCCTGCCCCGGCTGCGCCTGGAACGCGTCACCACGGTCGCCGACCGCACGACCGTGCCCGACCCCGGAGCCCGCGTGCTCTACGGGACGGCGGCCGTACCGGAGGGGCGCTACACCTACGTGTACGGCGGCGACGCCCCCACCGGCCGCCCGGCGGCCCAGGCGTACCTCGCCCGGGTCCCCGCCGGCCGGCTCGCCGAAGCCCGCGCCTGGCGCTACTGGGACGGCACCGGCTGGCGCGCCGACGCAGGGCGGGCCGTCCCCGTGCTGCGCGGCGAAGGCCGGCGCGGCGTCGGCAGCGCTTACACCGTCGTCCGGGACGGCGGTACCTGGGTGCTGTTCACCATGGACGCGGCGGGCGGCGGCGGCCGCGGCCTGGCCACCTTCACCAGCTACTGGTCCTGCACCGCACACGGCCCCTGGCACGGCCCGAACGGGGCGGTCACCCCGCCCCGGCCGCCCGACCCGGCGGACTCCGACGAGCGCACCGCGGTCTACAACCCGCAGGCGCACCCGGAGTTCACCGGCCGGCCCGGCCTGCTGCTCAGCTACGACGTCAACACCCTCGGCCCGCCCGGCACCCCGGCCGCCGGCGCGGTCAATGACGACGTGACGCTGTACCGGCCGCGGTTCCTGCGGATCCGTATGAGCGGACCTGAGTGAGCGTCAGCTGCCGTCGTCAGCTGCCGTCCCCGTACCGGATCAGATCGGCGGCACGCTCGGCGATCATCACGGTCGGGGCGTTGGTGTGCCCCCGGGTGATGTTCGGCATGACCGAAGCGTCCACCACCCGCAGGCCCTCGACGCCGCGGACCCGCAGCGCCGGGTCGGTCACCGCGTCGTGGCCCGTGCCCATCCGGCAGGTGCCCACCGGGTGGTACAGCGTCTCCGCCAGCGCCCGCACCGTCTTCTCGATGTCGGTGTCGTCCGTGTGCTCCCGCCACGGCGGCAGTGCCGCGCCGACGTGCGGTCGCAGCGCAGGCGTACCGAACAGCTGCTCGGCGAAGCGCACCCCCGCGACCATGCGCTGCAGGTCGGCCGGCGCGCTCAGGTACGCGGGCTCGATGCACGGCGGCGCGGCTGGATCGGCGTCGCTCAGCGTGATCCGGCCGTGGCTCTCCGGCTGCAGCAGGATGACCCCGATGGTCACGCCGTGCTGGGCGGGTGGTGTGAGCCCGTGGCCGACGAACGGCACCGGCGCGAAGATCAGCTCCAGGTCCGGCGCCGCCACCTCGGGCACACTGCGCACGAACGCCACGGCCTCGCCGACGTTCGAGGTCAGCGGGCCGCGCCGGGCCAGCAGATAACGCGCGATATTGGCGGGCGTATCGGCGCCGGTGAGCGTGACCGGGTGCTGCGCGTACCGTAGTACGGGCACGGAGAGGTGGTCCTGCAAGTGCTGCCCGACGCCCGGCAGCTCGGCCACCGGCGCGATCCCCAGCGCCTTGAGGTCCCCGGCGTCCCCGATGCCCGAGCGCAGCAGCAGCTGCGGGGAGCCGATCGCGCCCGCGCTCAGCAGCACCTCGCGCCGGGCCCGCAGCACGCCGCCCGCCAGCTCCACGCCGCACGCCCGGTCCCCGTCGAAGAGCACCCGGCGCGCCTCTCCGTCCGTCAGCACCGTGAGGTTGGCGCGCCGCAGCGCGGGCCGCAGATAGCCGTCCGCCGTGCTCCAGCGCCGCCCGCGCCGCTGCGAGAGCGGGGTCGCCGCACAGCCGCTGTGATCGGGGGCGTTGAGCTCGGGCAGCAGCGGCAGGCCGGATTCCGTACAGGCGTCGAGGAAGGCGGTGGAGAGCGGGTGCAGATCGCGGGCCGGGGAGATCCACAGGGGGCCGGCCGAGCCGTGCACCGGCTCCTTCCGCGCCTCGCCGCCCGAGGGCGGCCCGGCCCATCGCTCGGCCCGCCGGAAGTAGCGTACGACCTGGTCGTACGACCACTCCTCGCCCGCCGTCGCCGCCCAGGCGTCGTAGTCGTCACGGTGACCACGCACCCACATCATCGCGTTGAGCGAGGACGATCCGCCGAGGGTACGGCCGCGCGGCCAGTACAGCGCCCGGCCGTCCAGCGCCTCCTGCGCGGTGGTGGTGAAGTCCCAGTCGTACGCCGTCTTGAACAGCTTCGGGAAGGCCGCGGGGATGCGGACCTCCTGCTTGCGGTCGGGGCCGCCCGCCTCGACCAGCGCGACCCGCACCGTCGGGTCCTCGGAGAGCCGGGCGGCGAGCACACAGCCCGCGGAGCCCGCTCCGACGACGATGTAGTCGTACGTTCCCGAAGCCGCGTTCCCGCGCGCCGCTGACCGCAATACCATCCGCAACTCCCTTGCCCTGTCGGCATGGTGACCGGAGTGATCGCCGACAGCAGCGTAGAGGAAGGGGCGCCGGACGGTCAGGGTGCGGGGAGCTGGGCCGGGTCAGGAGTGCGGGATGCTGGCTGGGGTCAGGAGCGCGGGGCCGCGGACGGTGTGCCATCCGGGGCCGCCGTGGGGGCGGCACTCGGCGGCGCGGACCGCGGCGTGATGTACGGGTACGCGTTGTTGCCGCCGCAGACCAGCGGGCCGACCTCCACGTCCTTGCCGCGCACGGTCACCGGCACGTCCTCGGGCGGCCGGTCGCCGGGCACCTGCCCGTTGGCCGCCGTGCACACCAGCTGGCTGAGCGCGGGCTGGTCCAGCTTCTCCGGGTCGGCCGGCATGGTCACCGTGAGGCGCCCCTCGCGCGAGGTGACCGTGACCCGGCCGCGCAGATCCGGCAGCGCGGTCGTCAGGCCCCGCTGCCGCTCGGCGGCGTTCGGGCCGGTCAGCAGCAGGTCGACGGCGCGCTGCGGGGTGGCCGGGCGGTCCGCTGAGCGGGCGGCGGACCGCAGCCCGGTGGAGGCGAGGAAGAACAGCTGCACGTCGGCGGGGGCCTGCCCGTCCGACTTCAGCCCCGTTGCCGGCTCCCCGGCGTCGATCACATCGCTCGGCTCGATACCACAGCCGGCCAGGGGGCCGACGAGCAGCGCGGCGAGGGCGACGGCGGCCGCGGCTCTCGGGCGCCCGCGCGCGCCGCGTACCGTGCGCCCGTCCACGCTCCTTCTCACGCGCTCTCTCACGCCTCCTCCTCGCCCGACCGCAGCGGCAGCCCGATCGTGAAGACCGCGCCGCCGTCCGGGGAGTTGGCAGCGCGCAGGGTGCCACCGTGCAGCCGTACGTTCTCCATGGCGATCGCCAGCCCCAGGCCGCTGCCCTCGGAGCGGGCCCGGGCCGAGTCCGCCTTGTAGAAGCGGTCGAAGACGTGCGGCAGCACCTCCGGGTCGATGCCCGGCCCGTTGTCCGCCACCTCGATCTCCAGCCGGCCGTCCTCCGGGGCGCGCAGCCGTACCGCGACGGGCTCGCCCCCGTGGTGCAGCGCGTTGCCGACCAGGTTGGCGATCACCACGTCCAGCCGGCGCGGGTCCAGCCGGGCCCGCACGTCCGCCGCGAGATCGGTCGTCACCCGGTCCTGCCACGCCCTGGCCTGCAGCGTCTTGCGGATCGCCTCGGCGACGTCCACGTCGTACACATGGAGCGCCGCGGCACCCGCGTCGAACCGCGACACCTCCATCAGGTCCTCCACCATGCGGGCCAGTTTGCCGGTCTCCTGGCTGATCAGCCGCACCGCCGACGCGGTGTCCGGGTCCAGCTCCCCGGCCTCCGCGTCCTCGTCCAGCACGTCCGTGACCGCGCTCATCGCGGCGAGCGGCGTGCGCAGCTCGTGCGAGACGTCCGCCGCGAACCGCCGCGAGTTGGACTCCAGCCGGCGCAGCTCGGCGACGTTCTCCTCCAGGTGCGCCGCCATGTCGTTGAACGTACGGGACAGCTCGGCCAGTTCGTCCCCGCCCTTGACCTCCAGCCGGGTGTCCAGCTTGCCCTCGGCGAGCCGCCCGGCCGCCTGCCGCAGCTTGCGGACCGGCCGCAGCACGCCGCGGGCCGCGAACAGCGCCGGTACGAGGGCCAGCGCCAGTACCGGCAGCGCGCCCCGCTGCGCGGCGCTCACCAGTTCCTCGACGTTGGCCTCCTCGGCGCGCAGCGGCACCCGGGCGTACACGGACAGCCTGGACGGGGCGTGATCGTGCGCCCGGGTGACCGGCATACCGATCAGCAGCCATGGCTCGCCGTCGCGCTCGACCCGCTGGAACGCCGGTACGTGCCGCTCCTCCACGGACTTCCGCAGCGCGTCCGGTACCGCCACGTTCGCGTCCGATCCCTCGCTCGGTACGCCTTCGTAGTCCGCCTCGACGTCCCAGTCCCGGGCCTTGCCGGACCGGTCCAGCTGCCGTGCGAACTCCTCCAGATCGGCCCGACTGGGCGGCACGGGCAGGTCGGGCGCGAGCGAATTGATCTGGGCCCGCAGATCGTTGATGGCGGTGTCCTGCGAGCGCTCCAGGATGGCGTTGCGGGCCTCGCGGTATGTGAGCGCGGCAGTCGTCAGCGCACTCACGGCCGCGACCAGCAGGAAGGCCACGACGAGCCGGGCCCGCAGGCCACGCAGCAACTGCCGCAGCCGGGTCCGGCGGGTCTCCGCGGCCGGCGCGACCGGGGCGACCGGCACGTCCGGCACGTCCGTTCCCGGTCCCTTTTCCGTGCCGATCTCCGCTCGCGTTCCCGACTCCGCTCCCGCTTTCGGTCCCGGTCCCGCTCCCGCTTCCGGTCCCGTCACAGCGGGCCGAAGCGGTAGCCGAAGCCGCGGACCGTCTGGACGTACCGCGGGCTGCGCGGGGTGTCCTCGATCTTCGTCCGCAGCCGCATCACACACGCGTCCACCAGCCGCGCGTCCCCGTGGTAGCTGTGCTCCCACACGTGCTCCAGGAGCTGCTGACGGCTGAACACCTGCCCCGGCGCGGCCGACAGGAACAGCAGCAGCTTCATCTCCGACGGCGCCAGCGCCAGGTCCTGACCGTTCTTGGCCACCACCAGCCCGGCCCGGTCCACGACCAGTTCGCCGTGCGCCTCCACCGGCACCGGGCCCGGCTCGTGCGGCCCGGCATCACCCAGCGCGGGCGGCGCCGTCCGCCGCAGCACCGCCCGGATACGGGCCTCCAGCACCTCGCCCCGGGCGGGCTTCACGATGTAGTCGTCCGCGCCCGCCTCCAGGCCGAGCACCACATCGAGGTCGTCGCCGCGCGCCGTGAGCATGATGATCGGCAGCTGCCGGTCGGCCCGGATGCGGCGGCACACCTCGAAGCCGTCCTTGCCCGGCAGCATCAGGTCCAGCAGCACGATGTCCGGCCGGAAGGCCGGCAGCGTGGTCAGCCCCTCCTCGCCGCTGGCCGCGGCCGCCACCTCGTGGCCGCGCCGCCGCAGCGCGAGAGAGACCCCGTGCCGAACGGCGGCGTCGTCCTCGATGAGCAGTACTCGTGGCATGTGACCAGTATCGATATGTTTCTTGACGGGTCGGTAACAGGGGCAGCCGACGGGGCCCGTGGGCCCCTTTCGGCTCTCTCAGCCCTCTCGGCTCGCTCGGTCTTCCCGGCTCTCTCAGCTTTCGCCGCCGAGGAGCTGCGCGAGGCCGCCGTCCACGTCGAGCTGCTCCTCCCCGGCGGGCACCGCCTCGTACGCGCGCGCCAGGAAGAGCCGGATGTCCGCAGAGCTCATCTGGACCATCGCGACGCCGTCCGCCACGTGCAGCTCCAGTACGGTCCGGTCGTCGCCGAGCGGCCGCACCCGTACGTCACCGGTGCCGGCCGCCCCGCGCAGGCCCTGGGAGAGAAGCTCCCGCGCGAACGTCCACTCCACCGCGGCGCCGTCCAGCGAGATCTCCGGCGGAAAGGACATCCGCACGGCCAGCGGGTCGGCCGGGTGGTAGTGCAGGGTGGCGGGCACCGGACGCGAACCCGGCGCGGTCGCGATCAGACGGACCTGCACGGCTTGGTCGATGGCGCTCTGCATCGCGGCTGCTCCCTTACGGCTGTCGGGTCGTGAATGGTGGCCGGGTGTGCACACGGCTCACTCTGCTAGACGCAGTGCCCGGGTGAGCCGTGCATGTGACAGGGGTGTGATCTATGTCATGTCAGGTGTGAACCGTGTCATCTGGGGGAGGCGCCCACATTCGGCCCCCTCCCGGTCTGCTGTTGTCAGATACGGAATATCAGGTGCTCCTGGCGGGTACGCACCCGGGTCCCGCCTTTCACGCCCGGACCTCGTCCTTCACGTCCGGATTCCGCCTTTCCTGGCCGGGTTCCGCCCCTGCGCATCCATGATCCAATCCACCTCTGCGCGTCCGTGATCCACCTCTGCGCGTCCGCGGTCCGTCTCTGCGCGTCCGCGGTCTGTCTCCACGTGTCCGGGGTGCCGCTAAAAAACCGCGTATCCGGGTACCGCCTCTGCGCATCCGGAGAGCCGTCTTTACGCCTCGCGCAGCAGTGCCGCGAGGTCGGCGTCCACGTCCAGCAAGCGGGGTTCGGCGCCGCGCGGCACCACGAGGTAGGCACTCGCCAGGAAGCGCCGGAGATCGGCGGAGGCGAACCGCACCATCGCCATGCCGTCGGCCGCGTGGAACTCGAGCATCGTGTGGCGCGGGCCGCACGGCCAGGCGTGTACGTCGCCCTCCCCGGCCGGCCCCAGCAGCCCCGCCGCCAGCAGATCGCGGCCGAACGTCCAGCGGACCTCCGCGCCGTCCAGGGAGGCCGCGGCCGGGAAGATCGCCTGTACGGCGAACGGATCGGTGCTCTTGTAGCGCAGACGGGCGAGGACGGCGCGCGACTGCGGTGCCGTCGCGATGAGGCCGGCCTGAACAGCGTGGTCGATGATGTCCGGCATCGTCGGCTCCCTGGTGTCTGTCCGGTGCGGTTCCTTGCCTGTACGACATCTATGACGGCCGCATCGTTACGGCAGTGCACCGGATTTCCGCGTGAGCTGCGTCACGGCCCCCGAGGGAAGCGGACAACCGCTCCTCACGCCGACCCCGCCCCGCTTCCCCGGGGCAGCGGCCGGGAGCAGGACGCGTGTGCTCTCCGACGGCTTCCGTACGCACCCCGGCGCCCGGGACGACCGCCGGATACGCCGAACGTACCGGCCGCCGTGGCCGGACATGCGTACGCCACTCCGGAGCGGGCTCGGGCCGGGCTCCGGGGCCGGGCTCTTGTGCCGGTCCTACGACCGGTACTGCTCCACCTGGGACGACGGGCGGACGGCCGCCTCGTCCGGGTTCTGCCCGAACTCGCTCTTGGCGCGCCGCTGCCGCAGCAGGTCCCAGCACTGGTTGAGCTGGCGTTCCAGCGCCGCCAGCTGCGTACGCTCCTCGTCACCGCCCGTCTCCTCGGTGGCGATGCGCTCGCGCAGCGCCTTCTCGGTCTCCACCATCGCCGCAATACGGGAGAGGATCTCCTGCTGGTCCATGGGTCACTCCTCACTACCGGACAAGCCCCTGGGCCTTCACGGCTCACTGTAGGAAGCGGCGCACCCGGCCGCGATTCGGCGCGGCGAGACTTTGCCGTGGCGGCCGGGCCGGGCGCCACGGCGGCCCGAGGGGCGCGCTCAGGTGCGCGGGGCGCCCAGCCGTCCTTCGAGGTGCAGCAACAGGTCGGAGAGGGCCGCGGAGAGGTTCCCCAGCTCCTCGCCGGACAGCCCGGACAGCAGGCTGGACTCGAACGAGAGCTGATCGGGCAGCAGCCGGTCGATCAGCTCGCGGCCCTCGTCGGTGAGGCTGAGGTGGGCGACCCGGCGGTCGCGCGCGTCGGCGCGCCGGGCGACCAGGCCGCGCTCCTCCAGCAGCCGCAGCCGCTTGGTGACGGCGGCGCCCGACGCGAACGTCTCCCGCGCGAGCTGCCCCGGCGTCAGCTCGCGTCCGGTCCGCCGCAACGTGCCGAGCAGATCGAATTCCGCTCGGGTCAGCCCCTCCTGTACGAGCGGAGCGTCCACCGCCTGCTGGAGCAGCGCGGAGCAGCGGTTGAGCCGTCCGATCACGGCCATCGGCCCGGTGTCGAGACCGGGATGCACCTGCTGCCACTGCCGCAGCACCCCTGCGACGATGTCCTCGGCCACGCTCAGCTCTCCTTCGTCCGCCGTTCTTTCGCGCCCATTCTGCCCACGGGGCGCGTACCCGTGTCTCACGCCGGGGCCGCAGGCCCGGTACTGCTGCGCGTCCGCTGGGCTACTAGGGCACGAGGCCACTGGGGCAGCACTGGGCCACCAGCAGGACATTGAGGCGCCAGGACACTGGGCACTGGGTTATTGGGCTACTGGGCTACTGGGCTACTGGGGCACTGGGCTACCGGGGTACTGGGTCCCTACGCCGCCAGCGTTGGTGCGGTGAGGCGCCGGACGAGGCGGGCGAGGGTGCGATGGCCGTCGCGCTCGGTGAGGGCGACGCGCTCGGCGGGCAGGGCGCGCTGCCACCACTCGCCGGAGGCGACCTCGACGGCCTCGCGCAGTTCGACCAGCGCCGCGGCGAGCCGGTCGCGGGCCCACCCCGCCTCGTATGCCGTTTCGTATACCGCCTCGTGGTCGTCCGGCAGATCCGCGTCGAGCACCGCGACCGCCGCTTCGCGGGCCGCGACGACACGGGCCACCGCGGCCTCGATACGGTCGGTGGCGCGCCGGTTGGTCACCAGTACGCAGCAGATCAGGCCGATGACCGCGCCGACCACCGTGTCCACCCACCGGTCGCGCACGAGGACGCCCGCGGGCATCGCGTTGCCGAAGGAGGTGAGCAGCAGTGCCATCGGGGTGACGCAGACCGAGCCGAGCCAGTAGTTGCGGGGGATCCACGCCTCCGCGCCGACCTGGAAGAGGAGTATCAGCAGCACCATCGCCAGGTGACCGGTGTGGATCACCGGCAGCAGCGCGGTGAAGAGCAGCAGTCCGAGGAGATTGCCCAGAGCGCGCTGAAGGGCGCGCTGCCAGGAGAGCGTGGTGTTGGCCTGGAAGACCGAGGCCGCGGTGACCACCGCCCAGTACGGGTGCTCGGAGCCGATGGCCATGGAGGCCCAGCCCGCGAGCGTACAGCCGATCATGACGCGCACCCCGACCGGCAGCAGCGGCGAACCGGGCCGCAGCTGCTCCAGCACGGGCCGGAAGCCGCGCAGGTGGCGCAGATGGTCGGGGGAGGGGCGACGCAGATCGGCCGCGCCGCCGTCCTGTCCGGAGCCGAAGTCGGTGCCGGAGCCGGAGCCGGAGCCGAAGTCGGTGCCGGCACCGGTACGGGCCATTGCCTCCTGGCCCCTCCCGGCCATTGCCGCCTGGTCGGCAGCGATGCCCGCCAGTTCCGCCGTCTGCCCGGCGTCCAGCGCGACCTCGGGGAGCGGCCGGCCGCGGCGCAGGTCCTGAGCCCAGGCGTCGAAGCGCGCGGCGTCCGCGGAGCGGGCACCGGCGGCCGGTTCGGCCAGGGCGGACTCGGCGTGGATGAGCAGGCGCTCCAGGCGGGCCCTGGCGTTGTACTTGGCGGCGCTGCGGGCCGGTACGAGGAACAGCGTCTGCCATGCGGCGTTGACCGCGGCCGCGGTGGCGTGGCGGGGACCGGCGGCGTCGGGCGCGGCACGCAGCAGCCCTGCCGCGGCCTCCAGTGCCCGCGCCGTGGCGATCCGCTGCGGCCCCTCCGGCCGTACGAGCCAGGGCGCCATGCACACCAGCCACGCGACGGCGCCGCCCACGACGGCGAGCAGCAGATGGAAGGGGATCAGGCCAGGCTGCTGCGGCACGAAGAAGGCCGAGGCCGAGATGAACGTGATGATGAGGTTGCCGGGCGGTCCGATACGGGTCGCGTCGCACATCATCTTGTGCACCGCCGCCAGCGCCGAGGCGATCAGTACGAGCAGCAAGGTGTTGCCGACGAAGGCGGAGCTGACCAGGCCGACGGCGAGGCTGGCGATCATGGAAAGGATCACCCAGGCGACGGTCCGCGCACGCGCGGCGTACGGCTTGTTGTGCCCGTAGAGCGCGCACATCGCACCGGCCGAGGTGTAAAGGACCAGGTCCATCCGGTCCAGGGCGAGCAGCGCCAGGTCGGGCACGGCAATGGCGACGGCCGCACTGAACGCGGGCTTGTGCCAGTGCCGCGCCTCCATTGGCCGGCGCAGCCGCACAGTGCTCTTGACCGGCAGCGGCCGCGCCCGAATGACTCCCTCGGTGTCCTTTTGTCTCGGTCGTGACGGTCCAGCATGCTTGCCCATACTTAAAGATTAGCAGGTGTTTTACTAGTGAAGAATTAGGCCGTGGGTGAGGGCCGGTTCGAGGGGTGTTCGAGGGGCGTTCGAGGGCTGGTTTGAGGGCCGGTCTGAGGGGCCGGAGAGGGGCGGGCGGCCGGCGGGTGCGCCACCGCGGGCTGCCTGCCCGCCGGCCCCGCCGGCCGGCCGTTACCTACCGTGAGTCGTCACCTGAGTCGTCAAGTGAGTCGTCATCATCAACAGGGACGGTTCTTGACGTACAGCGCCCGTGGATCGCGGTCCGTCCCGTAGCGCACGTTCTTCGTCGCGCCCTTCTTCAGCCGACCGCGCGTATCGGGGCGCATCGGTACGACGACGGTGTAGCAGGCGGTCCGCTTGCCGCACAGGTTCGTCAGCCGGACGTACCGCTTGTGCTTCTTCGTGAAGTACTTGACGACCTTGACGCACTGCGGCGTCCGATGGTGCCCGGACGCGGCGGCGGCCGGCTCCGCCGACGCTATGCCCAGCGTCCCGCTCAGCGCGGCGGCAGCGATGACTGCAGCCAGAAATCTACGCATGGGTCCCCCCGTGATCGGTCCACTTGACTATCGCATTTTCCGCGAGCCGGACAAGGGGCACCCCACCCGCACAGGGGAGCACGCTGCGGTGCAGGGGGCACGCCGGGCGCCCGGCACGGGGCACGCCCCCGAGAACGCTCCACCCGTGCCACGTCCACCAATCCCCAGCAGCTCCCCGCGCTGCGACCGGCCACGGACCGGCTGGGACACCACCGCCTACCGACCGCCGATCACCCGGAGCGTTGTCCGTTACTGCCCATTGATCGGCCTTGGGGGCGCCGTTGGTACTGGTCGCGGGTCAGCTCCGGTGGTGGGTAGGCAACCGGTCGTAGGTCCGTACCGGTCGTGGATCGGCGAGATCGTCGTGAACCGGTGGTCGTCGATCGGGCGGGGCGTCGTCGCCTGCCGGTCGCCGCTCGTTACAGATGGCCGATCGGTTACACGTGGTTGACCCGTTACAGGCGGTTGCCCCGCTATAGGTGATTGATCCGCTGTAGACAGTCGATCGGTTGCAGGTGGTTGATCGACTGCAGACGGCCGGTCCGCTGCAGACGGCCGGTCCGCTACAGACGGTCGATCCGCTACAGGTGGTCGATCCGGAGATATCGCAACGCCCGAGCGGTCAGCGCCATGACGTCCTCCGTCCCGTCTCCCCGTGCCCAGTACTCCATCGCCACCGTGATCGCATCGATCAGTACCGCGGCCAGCAGTCGGGTCTCCATGCTGTCGGGATCGCCGCCGGTACGCGGCGCAAGCACCGGTGTCAGCCGGTCCTGCAGCTCCCGTCCGGCCGCCAGCCAGCGCGTACGGAGTGCCGGTACCGAGCCCATCACCCGGAGCAGCCGCCGCGCCCGGTCCGCATCCGCCAGGCGGCGCAGGGACACCGAGTCGGCGAACGCCGCCTCGACGGCCTTGCTCAGCGGCTCATCGGCAGGCCGCGTCGCCAGCTCGTCGGCGAGGCCGCTGACGCTCGACGTGAAGACCGGCGTGAGCGCGTCCTCCTTCGCCGGGCAGTACCGGTAAAACGTACGCAGCGAGATACCGGCCGCCCCCGCGATGTGCTCGACCGTCGTCGCCTCGTAGCCACGCTCGGAGAACAACTCCGCCGCCGCCTCGGCAATCGCCATCCGGGTCGCCTGACGCCGCCCTTCGTCGATCGACGGCCGCCCTCGTGCCGCTGCCATACGCGTCGCCCCTCTCCCGCCCGCTCCCCGCCGTCCCGCACTCCGGCACCACCTCCCGGAACCTCGTCACCCTGCCACAGCCCTCGCACCACCCCCGCCATCCACAGCACCGCAGCCCGCAGTACTCACGGCACCTGCACCCCTTCACTCTCCCCCTCTCCGTCTTATTGGCACGTCATGCCATTTAATCTAAGTTGGTCACTCCACTCGCCCGAGCCGGCGGCGCCGGCAGCGAAGGAGCCACGAATGCCCCCTTCCTCGCGCACTTACCTCGTCACCGGAGCGGCATCAGGCATCGGCGAGGCCACCGCGGCCCGCCTCCGCGCGGAGGGCCACACCGTCATCGGCGCCGACCGGACCACCGAGGCGCCCGGCGTCTCGATAGCGGCCGACCTCGCCACGGAAGAGGGCCGCGCCGAACTGGCCGCCCGCGCCCGGGAACTCACCGCCGGCCGGCTCGACGCCGTCATCGCCTGTGCCGGCCTCGCGCACTTCACGCCCGACACCATCAAGGTCAACTACTTCGGCGCGGTCGCCACCCTGGAACGCCTCCGCCCGCTGCTCGCCACCGGCACCGACCCGCGCGCGGCCGTCGTCGCCTCCGTCGCCGCCGTACATCCCTCCGACCCGGCCATCGTTGACGCCGCGCTGGCCGGCGACGAGGCGGCGACGACCGCGGCGGCGCAGAGCGCCATCGACCGGGGCGAGGGGCACCTCCTCTACGGCTCGTCCAAGGCGGCCATCGCTCGCTGGGTACGGCGCACCGCGGTCACTCCCGACTGGGCGGGCGCCGGTATCCCCCTGAACGCCATCGGCCCCGGTACCGTCCTGACCCCGATGACCGAAGGCATGCTCGCCGACCCCGCCACGCGCCGGCTCGTCGACACCGCGGTCCCGATGCCGCTCAACGGCTACGCCCGCCCCGAACAGATCGCCCCGCTCCTGACCTGGCTCACCTCCCCCGAAAACACCCACATGACCGGCCAACTCCTCTTCATAGACGGCGGCGCCGAAGCCCTCCTCCGCCCCGCGTGACACCCACA
>NZ_NHSG01000097.1:0-3623 GCF_020024005.1 Streptomyces purpurogeneiscleroticus | reverse complement strand
GGTGAGGGCGGGGGCCTCGGGTGGCCCCCGCCGGGGGTCAGATCAGGCGGCTGATGGCGGGCATCAGGTCCTGGAACGTGCGGCCCGTGGCCGGTTCGCCGAGGGCGGTCATCTTCCAGATGGTGCCGGAGCGGTAGACCTTGGCCATGATCTGGGCGGTGTGCGGGCCGCCGCCGGTGAGGGTGTAGCGGGCCAGCTCCTCACCGGTGTTTTCGTCGATCAGTCGGCAGTATGCGTTCTGCACTTCCTTGAAGGTCTGGCCGGTGAAGGAGTTCACCGTGAAGACGATCTGGTCGACATTGGCGGGGACACGCCGGAGGTCGACCGCGATGGATTCGTCGTCGCCCTGGCCCGTGCCGCCGACGAGGTTGTCCCCGCTGTGCTGCACGGAACCGTCATTGCTGGTCAGGTGCTGGAAGAAGACGACGTCCACGCTCTGGCCGCCGGCGAAGAGCACCGCCGAGGCGTCCAGGTCGATCTCCCGGGCGCCGGCCAGCTTGGCGAGGAAGCCCTTGCGCTGCGCTGCCTGCCAGCCCAGGCCCATGCGTACGACGCTGAGCGTGCCGCCGTCGGACTTGCTCAGGCTGATCTGCTGACCCTTGTTCAGGTTCACGGACATACGGAGAAGCCTCGCTCGTGTCGGTTCCCGGCGGTAGATGGAGCTGAAGCCAGGTCGGAATCTTCGGTATCTACAGCAGTGTAGAGATCCGGAGAGCGGTGCGGTTGGAGGGTCAGTGCACGAGGGGCGGGAGGGGCGGCAGGGGTGGCAGGGACGTGGCCGTGCGGTGGTCGTCGACGGCGCGGGTGATGTCGTCGTCCACGAGCTCCAGGTTGAGGGCGAAGGCCGCGGCCGCGCCCATACCGGCCGCGGTGACCACCATCGCGCGCGGGTCGACGACATTGCCCACCGCCCACACGCCGGGCACGCTGGTGCGGCCCGCGCGGTCGGTGGTGACCCAGCCGTTGTCGTCCTTCGCGCAGCCCAGGCCGGTGAGCAGGGCGTCGCGGGGCACCATCGTCGGGACGACGAAGACCGCGCTGCGGGGTACTGCGCGGCCCTCGGCCAGTTCGACGCCGCGCAGCCGGTCGTCCTCCACCACGAGCCGCTCGACCGTGCCCTCGACGATGCGCACACCGCGGGCGGTCAGCCGCTCGCGGTCCTCGTCGGTCGTGTGCTGAGTGTGCGGGAAGTACACGATGTCGTCCGACCACTGGCGCAGCAGCAGTGCGTGACCGGCCGCGCCCGGGTGTGTGCCCAGTACCCCGATAGGCTGGTCGCGGACCTCGTAGGCGTGGCAGTACGGGCAGAACAGCAGGTCGGTTCCCCACCGTTCGCGGACGCCCGGGATGTCGGGCAGGTCGTCGCGCAGTCCGGTGGCCACGATGACGTGGCGGGCGGTGAGCACGGGGCCGCCGGCCATCCGTACCTGAAAATGAGGGGTTGCGCCGTCTATCAGGTCAACCTGACCCCTTATCAAGTCGACGCCATAGCAGGCGAGTTCGACGCGCCCGGCTGCCAGTATCTCCCTTGGTGCCATGCCGTCCCGGGAGAGGAAGCCGTGCATGTGCGCGGCTGGGGCGTTGCGTGGCTGCCCCGCGTCCACCACGGCCACCCGGCGGCGGGAACGGGCCAGTACCAGTGCGGCGTTGAGCCCGCCGGCACCCGCACCGACCACCACGACGTCGTACGCCGGACTGTTGGCTGCTGCGTTCGTCATGTTGCTCATGGCTTGCTCACGGCCTTCCTGTCGCTCGCGGTGGTGATTTGTGGCCCCAGGTTGCGACCGCTGCCCAGAAGAGGCAATTTCTGTTGCCGTTTCCGGGACGGGGCGGTGCAATGGGTCGCGTGGAGCATTCACCTGCCATCGCCCGGGCCCTCACCGAAGTCGGCCCCCGCCTGAAGCGTCTGCGCACCCAGCGCGGTGTGACCCTGGCGGCGCTCTCCGAGGCGACCGGTATCTCGAAGAGCACGCTCTCCCGGCTGGAGGCCGGGCAGCGCCGCCCCAGCCTGGAATTGCTGCTGCCGATCTCGCAGGCGCACCAGGTGCCGCTGGACGAGCTGGTCGTCGCCCCGGAGGTCGGAGATCCCCGGATCCGTCTCACGCCGCAGCGCGTGAACGGCAATACCGTGCTGCCGCTCACCCGGCAGCCGGGCCCGCTGCAGACCTTCAAGATGATCCTCCCGGCCACCCGGTGCGAGCCGGAGCCGTGTACGCACGAGGGGTACGAGTGGCTCTATGTGCTCTCCGGGCGGCTGCGGTTGATCCTGGCCGACCACGATCTGGTACTGACTCCGGGCGAGGCGGCGGAGTTCGACACCCGGCTGCCGCACTGGTTCGGCAGTACCGGGGACGGGCCGGTCGAGCTGCTGAGCCTCTTCGGCCGCCAGGGCGAGCGCATGCACGTACGCGCCAAGCCGAAGGCCCGGGAGGGGCGGGCCGGTGAATGATCGCTCCAAGGGGGCCGGACTACCCGTTCGCTGACAAGATCACCAATGTGGTCGTCGTCCGCGCCGACGCCGACGCCGACATCGCGCCGATGCCGCAGCCTGCCGGAACCTGGCAGCAGCCCAGCGGCACCTGGCAGTAGTGCCGAGGGCGGGGCTCTGCGGGCGTTCACCGTCCGCCGGTCGCGCCCCGGCGCGCGCCGCAGCACTGGCGGATGAGGTCGGGTGTCAGCGGTCCGCCGTCCGGTGAGGTCACCACGGCCCGCAGCTCGGGCGACTCCGCCGCGGCGCGCAGCGGTTCGGGGAAGTGATCGGAGCGCCACAGGGTTCGGCGACGTGGTCCGTGCGCGGCTGTCCATTATGAGTTCTCTCACCCTCTCGGTCCCATCCCCGCCCGGATTCCGGGCTCCGGCGGCAGCCGTGGGATTCGGGGGCCCGGCGGGCTGGGATGATCGGGATATGGCTGAACGTGTGATCGCCGCGTGTGACGGGGCGTCGAAGGGAAATCCCGGCCCGGCCGGCTGGGGCTGGGTCATCGCCGACGAGACGGGTCTGCCCGCCCGCTGGGAGGCGGGTCCGCTGGGTACGGCGACGAACAACGTCGCGGAACTCACCGCGCTGGAAAGGCTGTTGACGGCTGTCGACGCCGACGTGCCGCTGGAGGTCCGGATGGACTCCCAGTACGCGATGAAGGCGGTCACGACCTGGCTGCCCGGCTGGAAGCGCAAGGGCTGGAAGACCTCCGCCGGAAAGCCGGTCGCCAACCAGGAGCTCGTCGTCCGCATCGACGCGCTGCTCACGGGCCGCGACGTGGACTTCCAGTACGTGCCCGCGCACCAGGTCGACGGCGACCCGCTCAACGACTTCGCCGACCGCGCCGCCAGCCAGGCCGCCACGGCCCAGGAGGCCGCGGGCAGCGAGTACGGTTCCCCGGCCCCGCCGCCCTCGGCGGCCCCGGCCCGCGCCGGTACCGCCCGCCGAGCCTCGGGCGCCGCCAAGTCGGCCGCCGCCAAGTCGTCCGGCGCGTCGAAGCGGCGCGGCTCGGGGTCCTCCACGCGCACGCTCAAGGCCAAGTTCCCCGGCCGCTGCCGCTGCGGCCGCGCCTACACCGCCGGGGAGACCATCGCCAAGAATCCGCAGGGCTGGGGCCACCCGGCCTGCCGGGTGGGGGCGGGGG
>NZ_NHSG01000096.1:0-3638 GCF_020024005.1 Streptomyces purpurogeneiscleroticus | reverse complement strand
GCCACGAGCGCCCATGGATCCCCGGACGGAACAGGACCTTCAATACCGTGACTGCACTGACCCTCAGTACTTCATCCGCCGCGACGCTGCGTGCGGACGCCGTTGTCGTCGGCCTCGCCAAGGGCGCCAAGGGCCCCGTCGTGGCACCCGGGGCCGAGGCCGTCGAGACGGCCTTCGACGGCAGGCTGGCCGACGTCCTGGAGACCCTGGGCGCGAGCGGCGCCGAGGGCGAGGTGACCAAGGTCCCGGGCGGTGCCGGGCTCAAGGCGCCGGTCGTGCTGGCGGTCGGTCTGGGCGAGGCCCCGGCCGAGGGCGAGGGTTACGACAACGAGGCGCTGCGCCGCGCCGCCGGTGCCGCCTCTCGTGCGCTGACCGGCACGAAGAAGGCCGCCTTCGCGCTGCCCGTCGAGGACGCCGACGCGGTCGCCGCGGTCGCCGAGGGCGCGCTGCTCGGCGCGTACAGCTTCACCGCCTACCGCAGCAGCAACGGCGACGCCAAGAAGGGCGCGGACAAGTCCGCGCCGCTGGCCGACATCGCCGTCCTGGGGGCCAAGCCGCGCGACAAGGCCCACAAGGCCGCCGCCGAGCGGGCCCAGGCGCTGGCCGCGGAGGTCAACCGCGCCCGCGACCTGATCAACACCCCCTCCAACGGCCTCACCCCCAAGACCTTCGCCGCCGAGGCGCAGACCGCGGGCAAGGAGTACGGCCTCAAGGTCGAGGTGCTGGACGAGAAGGCGCTCAAGAAGGGCGGCTACGGCGGCCTCATGGGCGTCGGCCAGGGCTCGGAGAACCCGCCCCGGCTGGTGAAGATCAGCCACACCCACGCCAAGGCGAAGAAGAGCCTGGCGCTGGTCGGCAAGGGCATCACCTACGACTCGGGCGGCATCTCCCTGAAGCCGGCCGGCCACAACGAGACGATGAAGTGCGACATGAGCGGCGCCGCCGCCGTGCTCTCCGCGGTCGTCACCGCAGCGCGCCTGGACCTCCCGGTCAACGTCACCGGCTGGCTCGCGCTCGCCGAGAACATGCCGTCGGGCTCGGCCACCCGCCCCGGCGACGTGCTGACCATGTACAGCGGCAAGACCGTCGAGGTGCTGAACACCGACGCCGAGGGCCGCCTCGTCCTCGCCGACGCGATCACCCGCGCCTCCGAGGAGGCCCCGGACGCGATCGTCGACGTCGCGACGCTGACCGGCGCCATGGTGCTGGCGCTGGGCAACCGCACCTTCGGCATCATGGCCAACGACGACGCCTTCCGTACCTCGATCCACGAGATCGCGACCGAGGTCGGCGAGCAGTCCTGGCCCATGCCGATGCCCGCCGAGCTGCGCAAGGGCATGGACTCCCCGGTCGCCGACATCGCGAACATGGGCGAGCGGATGGGCGGCGGCCTGGTCGCCGGCCTCTTCCTCCAGGAGTTCGTCGGCGAGGGCATCACCTGGGCACACCTGGACATCGCGGGCCCGGCCTTCCACGAGGGCGCCCCCTACGGCTACACCCCCAAGGGCGGCACCGGCTCCGCGGTCCGTACCCTGGTCCGGCTCGCCGAGCGCACCGCCGCCGGCGACCTGCTCTGACAGCCTGTACCCAGGCTCCGACCTGCTGCGGACGCAGCGCACCGACACGGCCCCGGGCTCCGCGCGCGGGGCCGTTCGTGCGGGCGCGGACAGGTGTTCGCTCTCGACGAAATCCGTAGGTCCGTACGCCTGCGTAACCCGTGCGGGCAGCCGATCGGCGGGCCCGGGGCCCGGCCCGCCGTCCCGCCCGTGTTCAACAAGTGCGAAGATGGGGCTCGGCAGGACAGGGCCCCCCTTACCCAGGGCCGAAGTACTAGCGGCCGAACAACAGCCGCCGTCCGGTCATCGGAGACCGGCTCCGGCGTACCCATGCATGGAGGACGTGACGTGGCGAACGACGCCAGCACCGTTTTCGACCTAGTGATTCTCGGAGGCGGTAGCGGCGGCTACGCGGCTGCCCTGCGCGGTGCGCAGCTCGGCCTGGACGTCGCCCTGATCGAGAAGAACAAGCTCGGCGGCACCTGCCTGCACAACGGCTGCATCCCCACGAAGGCGCTGCTGCACGCCGGTGAGATCGCGGACCAGGCCCGTGAGGCCGCCCAGTTCGGTGTCAAGACCTCGTTCGAGGGCATCGACATCGCCGGGGTCCACAAGTACAAGGACGAGGTCATCTCGGGCCTGTACAAGGGTCTGCAGGGTCTGGTCGCCTCCCGCAAGGTGACCTACATCGAGGGTGAGGGCCGGCTGTCCTCCCCCACGTCCGTCGACGTGAACGGCCAGACCGTCCAGGGCCGCCACATCCTGCTGGCGACCGGCTCCGTGCCGAAGTCGCTGCCGGGTCTGGAGATCGACGGCAACCGCATCATCTCCTCGGACCACGCGCTGACGCTGGACCGCGTGCCGGAGTCCGCGATCATCCTGGGCGGCGGCGTCATCGGCGTCGAGTTCGCCTCGGCGTGGAAGTCCTTCGGCACCGACGTCACCGTGATCGAGGGCCTCAAGCACCTCGTCCCGGTCGAGGACGAGAACAGCTCCAAGCTGCTGGAGCGCGCCTTCCGCAAGCGGGGCATCAAGTTCAACCTCGGCACCTTCTTCGAGAAGGCCGAGTACACCGAGAACGGCGTCAAGGTCACCCTTGCCGACGGCAAGACCTTCGAGGCGGAGGTGCTGCTGGTCGCGATTGGCCGCGGCCCCGTCTCCCAGGGTCTCGGTTACGAGGAGGCCGGGGTCGCCATGGACCGCGGCTACGTCCTCGTCGACGAGTACATGCGGACGAACGTGGAGACCATCTCCGCCGTCGGTGACCTCGTCCCCACGCTCCAGCTCGCGCACGTCGGCTTCGCGGAGGGCATCCTGGTTGCGGAGCGACTGGCCGGTCTGAAGACCGTGCCGATCGACTACGACGGCGTGCCGCGCGTGACGTACTGCCACCCGGAGGTGGCCTCGGTCGGTATCACCGAGGCCAAGGCCAAGGAGCTGTACGGCGCCGACAAGGTCGTCGCTCTGAAGTACAACCTCGCGGGCAACGGCAAGAGCAAGATCCTCAAGACCGCGGGCGAGATCAAGCTCGTCCAGGTCAAGGACGGTGCCGTGGTCGGCGTCCACATGGTCGGTGACCGTATGGGCGAGCAGGTCGGCGAGGCCCAGCTGGTCTACAACTGGGAGGCTCTGCCGGCCGAGGTTGCGCAGCTCATCCACGCGCACCCCACGCAGAACGAGGCGCTCGGCGAGGCCCACCTGGCCCTGGCCGGCAAGCCCCTCCACTCCCACGACTGACCCCAGTCCGGGCGCGACCACATCCCGCAATTCGTTAGGAGCAACTGAAACCATGGCGGTTTCCGTAACCCTTCCGGCGCTCGGCGAGAGCGTCACCGAGGGCACCGTCACCCGCTGGCTCAAGGCCGAGGGTGAGCGCGTCGAGGCCGACGAGCCCCTGCTCGAGGTGTCGACCGACAAGGTCGACACCGAGATCCCCGCCCCCGCGGCCGGCGTCCTGGCGTCCATCAAGGTCGCCGAGGACGAGACCGTCGAGGTCGGCGCCGAGCTGGCCATCATCGACGACGGCTCCGGCGCCCCGGCCGAGGCTGCCGCTCCGGCCGCCGAGGAGGCCCCGGCCCAGCC
>NZ_NHSG01000095.1:0-34473 GCF_020024005.1 Streptomyces purpurogeneiscleroticus | reverse complement strand
CGCCCGAACGGCCCCCACCACTGCCCGAACTACCCCCACCCGCGTCCTCGCCGTCCCTGCGTTTCCCGACGCCGGCCGGACCACCGTCGGCGGGCTGCACCTCGTCGACGGCGTGCCGCTCACCCGTACCGCCGTCGCCGGGGACCCCTTCGATCCGGTACGGCACTCCCGTGTGGCCGCGCTGCTCGGCGAGCAGACCAGCCGGTCCACGGCCGAACTCCCCCTGGACGTGGTGGAGGCGGGCATCGAGCCTGTCGTCGCGGCGCTGCGCGCGACCACTGCCGACATCGTGATCGGCGACGCCACGGAGAACGCCCATCTGCACACGATCGCCGCGGCCGCGGCCCGGGTCGCCGCCGAGGACCGGGTGCGGTGGGCTGTACTCGACTCGGGACCGTTCGGCGCCGCTTACAGTGCCGCGGTCGGCGTCCGGCCGCGGGGCGTCGAGCCGCCGCGCGTCCTTGCCGTGGTCGGCAGCATCACCGAGCGCACCGGCGAACAGCTCGACCGCGCCGCGTCGGAACTGGGCGTCGTCTGGGCCGAGCTCGAGCCCGAACATCCCGAACCCGACGCGGTACTCCGTGCGTTGCGGGCCGCGGCCGACGAGGGGGCGACCGTACTCGGAGTACGGGTCGCGACAGGCCCCACGCGCCCCGTACCGAACGCGCGCGCCGCCGAACGCATCCTCCACGCCCTGTCCGAGACCGCCCGGCGCGCGGTCGCCGAACTGCGGCCGGGCGGACTGTACGCGTCGGGCGGCGATGTCGCGGCAGCCGTGACCGCGGCGCTGGGCGCGGAGGGATTCGCCATCGAGGCCGAGGTGCTGCCGCTCGCCGTCGCCGGGCACCTGGTGGGCGGGCCGCACGACGGCCTGCACTTCGCCACGAAGGGCGGCCTGATCGGCGGCCCGGACGCGGCTCGCGACTGTCTGGACCACCTCCGCGTGGCCTGTATGCGCGATGCGCTGCGGGGGTGGGAATCGAACGCATCGCTGCGCCCGAATGCGCGCGGTGGCAGCTCCCCATCCCGGACATACCCGGAAGCGGCGGCGCCGTAACTCTGCGTGTTCGTGCTCTCGCTCTTCAGCAGTTCGCCAGTCGCTTGCAAGTCGCTTGCAGGCATCGCCAGGCATCCGTCAGGCACCCGACAGACGCCCCTCAGGCACCCGACAGACACAGACAGCCCTCAGGCACCCGTCAGGCATTCGTACCCAGCTGTGAGGTCATCTTCATGAGTGCATCTGCCGCTTCTTCCACGAGCGCATCTGCCGGCTCCTCCTCCCTCCCCGTGCTCGCCGTCACCCTGGGCGATCCCGCCGGTATCGGGCCGGAGATCGTTGCCCGTACGCTCGCCGATCCGGAGACCGCGGCCGTGGGGCGCGGGATCGCCGTCGGGGACGCCGCCGTACTGCGGCGTGCCGTTGCCGTCTGCGGGCTGGACGGCGTGCGGGTCAACGTGATCGGCGCGCCCGGTGAGGCCCGGTTCGAGCCGGGGAGCATCGACGTGCTGGACCTCGGGATCGTCGCCGGGGACCTGGCGTGGGGCAAGGTCAGCGCCGAGGCCGGGCGGTCGGCCGTCGCGGCGATCGAGACGGCCACCCGCGTCGCGCTCGACGGCGAGGTCGACGGGATCGTCACCGCGCCGATCAACAAGGAGGCCATCTGGGCGGCCGGCTCGCAGCACCTGGGGCACACCGAGATGCTCGGCGAGCTGACCGGGGCCGCGCACTTCGACACGATGTTCGTGGTGCGCGGGCTGAAGATCTTCTTCACCACCCGGCACGTCGCGCTGCGCAAGGCGCTGGACCAGATCACCGAAGAACGGGTCGCGGCGAGCATCCGGCACGCCGTCACCGCGCTGCGCGTCTTCGGTCACGACGAGCCCCGGCTCGCCGTCGCCGCGATCAACCCGCACGGAGGGGAGGGCGGACACTTCGGGGACGAGGAGATCACCGCTTTGCGGCCCGCCGTGGAGAAGGCCGCTGCCGAGGGGCACGGGGTGTACGGGCCGGTCCCCGCCGACTCGGTCTTCCACCAGGGGCTGGCAGGGCGGTACGACGGCGTGCTGTCGCACTTCCACGACCAGGGGCACATCCCCGCCAAGACCGTCGACTTCGACGGCACGGTGTCGGTGACGGTCGGGCTGCCGATCCTGCGCACCTCCGTCGATCACGGCACCGCCTTCGACATCGCCGGTACCGGCAAGGCGTCGCCCGGCACCATGGCCGCCGCCTTCCGCGCCGCCGCGGACTTCAGCCGCTTCACCGACCGGATCCGCGCCGCATACGGGACGGGGGTCCGCCCATGACGGCCCCGGCCCCGGCGCACGTCCCCGCCAAGCGCTGGGTATACGTGATCCCCGTCGCCGCGTTCATGTACATGCTGGCCTACCTGGACCGGAACAACGTCTCGGTCGTACTGCCGTACATGCACGGCGATCTTGAGCTGTCCAACGCCGACAAGGGCCTGGTCAGCGGCATCTTCTTCCTCGGGTACGTCTTCCTGCAGATCCCGGCGGCCGTGCTGGCGCAGCGCTGGAGCGCACGGAAGACCGTGCTGATCCTGATGGTCGCCTGGGGGCTGGCGGCGATGGCCTGCGCCTTCGTGCAGACCAAGGAGCAGTTCTACGTGGCGCGCTTCGCGCTCGGCTTCTTCGAGGGCGGCGTGTGGCCCGCCGTACTGATCCTGCTCGCCTCCTGGTTCCCGCTGCGCGAGCGGGCCCGCGCCAACGCGCTGTGGATGGCCTGTCTGCCGCTGTCGTCGATCATCATGGCCCCGCTGTCCGGACTGATGCTCGACCACGCGAGCTGGCGGTGGGTGCTCTTCCTCCAGGGCCTGCCGCCGCTGGTGTGGGCTGTGGTGTGGTGGTTCGCCGTCGCGGACCGGCCCGCGCAGGCCCGCTGGATCTCCCGGGCCGAGGCCGCCCACCTGGAGAGCGCGCTGGCCGCCGACGAGGCCGCCAAGCCCGCGCCGGCGGGTGGCGCCTCGTACCTGAAGGCGGTACGGAAACCGCAGGTGCTGCTGCTGATTGCGGCGTACTTCTGCTGGATGACCGGCTTCTACGGGTTCAGTCTCTGGCTGCCGTCGGTCGTCAAGGAGCTGACGCACGGGGGCTCGTCGACGGAGGTCGGGCTGCTCACGGCGATCCCGTTCGCCCTCGCGCTCGTCGCGATGATCGGCAACGCCGCCTGGTCGGACCGTGCGCGGCGGCGGCGTGCCGCGGTCGCCGGGCCCCTCGTGGTCGGCGTCGCCGCGCTGCTGCTCGGCCAGGTGGTGGACGGCGGGTTCCTGCAGATGGCGCTGCTGTGCGTGACAGCCGTGGCGGTGTACGCACCGTACGGGCCGTTCTGGGCGATCCCCGGGGAGCTGCTGCGGTTGGAGGTGGTCGCGGTGGCCATGGGGCTGGTCAATGCGCTCGGCAACCTGGGCGGCTTCGCCGGGCCGTACCTGGTCGGCTGGCTGACCGATGTGACGGGCACGCAGCTCACCGGGTTCGCGGTGCTCGCGGGCTTCCTGGCGGTGGCGGCCGGGCTGGTGGCCTTCGGGCTGCGCCCGGCGGCCACGGCGTCCCGAGGGGCTCAGCCCGCCGCCGCCACCCGCTTCGCCCAGCGGTAGTCCGCCTTGCCGCTGGGGGAGCGCTGGATGCGGTCGGTGATCACGACCGTGCGGGGGATCTTGTAACCGGCCAGCCGGGTGCGGCAGTGGGCCTGGACGGCGGCCAGATCCACCGGGCCCGCGCCCGGCCGCAGCTGCACCACGGCCGCCACCCGGCTTCCCCAGCGGTCGTCCGGCACGCCCGCGACCAGCGCGTCGTACACGTCCGGGTGGGCCTTCAGCGCCTGCTCCACCTCCTCCGGGTACACCTTCTCGCCACCGGAGTTGATGCACTGCGAGCCGCGTCCGAGGACCGTGACGACACCCTCCTCGTCGACGGTCGCCATGTCGCCCAGGAGTACCCAGCGCTCGCCGTCCGCCTCGAAGAACGTTTCGGCGGTCTTCGCCGGGTCGTTGTAGTAGCCCAGCGGTACATGGCCGCGCTGCGCCAGCCGGCCGGGCTCACCGGGCGGTACCGGGGCGTGCGTGGCCGGGTCGACCACCGCCGTACGGCCGTTGACGCGTAGCCGGAAGCCGGTGTCCGGGCCCGCGTCGTCGGTCGCGGTGCCGTTGAAGCCGGACTCCGAGGAGCCGAAGTTGTTGAGCAGCATCGCGTGCGGGACCAGGGCGGTGAACTGCGCGCGTACGGTGTCGGAGAGGATCGCGCCGGAGCTGGAGACGGCGAACAGCGAGGAGCAGTCGGTGCCTTTGAGGGGGCCGGCGAGGGCGTCCGTCAGCGGGCGCAGCATCGCGTCGCCCACGAGGGAGACGCTGGTGACCCGCTCGCGTTCGATCGTTCGCAGTACTTCTTCGGGCACGTACTTGCGGTGCAGGACCACCTTCTGGCCGAAGTGGAAGCCGATGAACGCGGTGAGGGTGGACGTGCCGTGCATGAGCGGGGGAGTGGGGAAGAAGACCAGGCCCTCGCCGCTCGCGGCGGCGCGTTCGGCCAGCTCCTCGGGGCGGGAGACCGGTTCGCCGGTGGGGGCGCCGCCGCCCGTCCCGGAGAAGAACAGGTCCTCGTGGCGCCAGACCACGCCCTTGGGCATGCCGGTGGTGCCGCCGGTGTAGATGATGACGCGGTCGTCGGCGCTGCGCGGGCCGAAGCCGCGGTCGGGTGAGCCGGCGGCCTCCGCGTCCGTGAACGGCAACACGGGGAGGGCAGGTTCGCGTGCCCCCGGGTGCGGCGTGCCGACCCGTACGAGGTGCCGCAGACGCGGCGCTTCGGGTGCGGCGGCCGCCACCCGCTCCGTGAACTCAGCATCGAAGACCAGCGCCACCAGATCCGCGTCGCGATAGAGGTAGACCAGCTCCTCCTCGACGTAGCGGTAGTTGACGTTGACGGGGACGGCTCGGATCTTCAGGCAGGCGTAGAGGGTCTGGAGGTACTCGACGCCGTTGTAGAGGTGCAGGCCGACGTGGTCGCCGGGGCGTACGCCGGAGTCCGCGAGGTGGTGGGCGAGACGGTTTCCCGCCCGGTCCAACTGGGCGTAGGTGAGGCGGCGTTCCGCGCCGGTGCCCGGGTGCTCGGCGTACACCAGCGCCTCGCGGTCCGGTACCGCGTCGACGATCGACTCGAAGAGGTCGGCAAGGTTGTACTCCACGTCTTCCTCCTGATCGCGCGGCCGCTGGTTCGGCGCTCATTAGAGCGTCCGAGGGAGCAAGGGGGAAGGGCCGCGGCCAATAAAACTGACTGGGCGTCAGAAAACCCTTGAAGTCGCCGCGCCGCTCCTGCAACCTGTTCTCGTTCCTGAGACGGGAGGACGTCCATGGGCGGCACCGAACATGTGCTCACCGAGCGCGTGGGGGCATCGCTGGTACTCACGCTCAACCGGCCGGAGGCGAAGAACGCGTTCTCGCCCGCCATGCTCGTGGGGCTCTACGACGGCTGGCTGGCCGCCGATGACGACGACGGCATCCGGTCCGTCGTCCTCACCGGCGCGGGCGGCGTCTTCTGCGCCGGCATGGACCTCAAGGCGCTGGCCGGCGACGGCATGGCCGACGACGCGTACCACGCACGGATGAAGGCCGACCCCGACCTGCACTGGAAGGCGCTGCTGCGGCACCACCGGCCGCGCAAGCCCGTCATCGCCGCCGTCGAGGGCCCCTGCGTCGCAGGCGGTACCGAGATCCTGCAGGGCACCGACATCCGGGTCGCGGGCGAGAGCGCCACCTTCGGCCTCTTCGAAGTGCGGCGCGGACTCTTCCCCCTGGGCGGCTCGACCGTACGGCTGCAGCGCCAGATCCCGCGCACGCACGCCCTGGAGATGCTGCTCACCGGGCGCCCGTACAGCGCGCGGGAAGCCGAGCGGATCGGGCTGATCGGCCACGTCGTGCCGGACGGCGGCGCCCGCGCCAGGGCCCTGGAGATCGCCGAGCAGATCAACGCCTGCGGGCCGCTCGCCGTCGAGGCGATCAAGGCATCGGTGTACGAGACCGCGGAGCTGACCGAAACGGACGGCTTGGCGCACGAACTCGCCCATGGATGGCCGCTCTTCGCAACCGAAGACGCCAAGGAAGGCGCGAAAGCCTTCGCCGAGAAGCGCCCGCCCGTCTACCGGCGCGCCTGATCGCCCACCGGCGCACCTGATGAGGAGCAGCCCGTGACCACCGAGACCCTCTCCGCACCGCTCGTCGTCGAATTCCCCTTCACCCGCTCCCTCGGCCCCGTACAGAGCGCCTTCCTCACCGGGCTGCGCGAACGCACCGTCCTCGGGGTGCGCGCCACCGACGGCACGGTGCTGGTGCCGCCCGTCGAGTACGACCCGGCCACCGCTGAGGAGCTGCGCGAGCTGGTCCAGGTGGCGGAGACCGGCACGGTCACCACCTGGGCCTGGAACCCGCACCCCACCGCCAAGCACCCCCTCGACCGGCCGTTCGCCTGGGTGCTCGTCCGGCTGGATGGCGCCGGCAGCTCCCTGCTGCATGTGCTGGACGCGCCCTCGGCGGCGGCCGTCAGCACCGGGATGCGGGTCCGCGTCCGGTGGGCGGCGGAACGTACCGGGGCCATCACCGACATCGCCTGTTTCGAGCCGTACGACGGCGCCCCCGGGGACGTGCCCAGGGACCACAGCGGCGACTTCGCCGATGCCGTCTCCCTCGTCACCCTCCCCGCCCGCCTCGACTACACCTACAGCCCCGGCCGCGCCCAGACCGCCCACCTACAGGCGCTCGGCGAGCGGCGCATCGTGGGCGAGCGCTGCCCCGAGTGCCACAAGGTGTACGTGCCACCGCGGGGCGCCTGCCCCACCTGCGGCGTGCCCACCGGGGAGCGCGTCGAGGTGGGCCCGAAGGGCACGATCACCACCTACTGCGTCGTCAACATCAAGGCCAAGGGGCTGGACATCGAAGTGCCCTACGTCTACGCCCACATCGCGCTGGACGGTGCGGGGCTCGCCCTCCACGGCCGCGTCGCCGGCATCCCGTACGACCAGGTCCGGATGGGGATGCGGGTCGAGCCGGTGTGGAAGGAAGGGCAGCGCTGGCCCGACCACTACCGCCCCACCGGAGAGCCGGACGCCGACTACGACACGTACAAGGAGCTGGTCTGATGCGAGAGGTGGCGATCGTCGCCTTCGGACAGTCCGACCACGTGCCCGACAGCGCCGCGGTCTCCGAGGTGGAGATGCTGATGCCGGTGCTGACCGACGTGCTCGGCCAGGCCGCCCTGAAGGCCGGCGAGATCGACTTCGTCTGCTCCGGCTCCTGCGACTACCTCGCCGGGCGCGCCTTCTCCTTCACGATGGCGCTGGACGGCGTGGGAGCCTGGCCGCCGGTCGCGGAGTCCCATGTGGAGATGGACGGCGCCTGGGCGCTGTACGAGGCGTGGGTGAAGCTCCTCACCGGGGAGGCCGACACCGCGCTCGTCTACTCGTACGGCAAGTCCTCGCCCGGCGACCTCCGCGAGGTCCTCACCCGGCAGCTCGACCCGTACTACATGGCGCCGCTGTGGCCCGACTCCGTGGCGCTCGCCGCCCTCCAGGCGCAGGCCCTGTTCGACGCGGGCACGGCCGACGAGCACGTCCTTGCCGGGGTCGCGGCGCGCAGCCGTACCGACGCCGCCGCCAACAACCCCCACGCCCAGCTGCGTGGCGAGCACCCCATGGGCGAGCACATCGTGGCGCCCCTGAGGCGCGGCGACTGCCCACCCATCGGGGACGGCGCGGCCGCCGTGCTCCTCGCCGCCGGGGACACCGCCCGAAGGCTGTGCGACCGGCCCGCCTGGATACGCGGCATCGACCACCGCATAGAAGCGCACGCCCTCGGCGTCCGCGACCTCACCGACTCCCCGTCCACCCGGCTCGCCGCCGAACATGCCGGAGCGTTCGAACGCCCCGTGGACACCGCGGAACTGCACGCACCCTTCACCTCGCAGGAGATCGTGCTCCGCCGTGCCCTGCGCCTCGGCGACGAGGTGACGGTCAACCCCTCGGGCGGCGCGCTCGCCGCCAACCCGATGATGGCCGCGGGCCTCATCAGGCTCGGCGAGGCGGCCGCCCGCATTCAGCGCGGCGAGTCCCGGCGCGCCCTCGCGCACGCCACCTCCGGCCCGTGCCTGCAGCAGAACCTGGTCGCCGTCCTGGAAGGGGAGTGAGGCCGTCATGAGCAAAGAGCCCGTGGCCGTCGTCGGCATCGGCCAGACCCGGCACGTCGCCGCCCGCAAGGACGTCTCGATCGCCGGACTCGTCCGCGAAGCCGCCCTGCGCGCCCTGGCGGACGCCCAGCTGACCTGGGCCGACATCGACGCCGTCGTCATCGGCAAGGCCCCGGACTTCTTCGAGGGCGTGATGATGCCGGAGCTGTACCTCGCCGACGCGCTCGGCGCGGTCGGCAAGCCCATGCTCCGGGTGCACACCGCGGGCTCCGTAGGCGGGTCCACCGCCCTTGTGGCGGCCAACCTCGTCGCCGCACGAGTGCACGGCACCGTCCTCACCCTCGCCTTCGAAAAGCAGTCCGAGTCCAACGCCATGTGGGGCCTGTCCCTGCCCGTCCCCTTCCAACAGCCCCTGCTGGCCGGCGCCGGCGGCTTCTTCGCCCCGCACGTCCGCGCGTACATCAGGCGCACCGGCGCACCCGACACGATCGGCTCCCTCGTCGCCTACAAGGACCGCCGCAACGCGCTCAAGAACCCGTACGCGCATCTGCACGAGCACGACCTCACCCTGGAAAAGGTGCAGGCGTCCCCGATGCTCTGGGACCCCGTCCGGTACTCCGAGACTTGCCCCTCCTCGGACGGCGCGTGCGCGATGGTCCTCACCGGGCGCGCCGGTGCCGAGCGCGCGCCGCATCCGCCGGCGTGGGTGCACGGCGGCGCGATGCGCAGCGAACCGACGCTCTTCGCGGGCAAGGACGCCGTCTCGCCGCGCGCGGGCCGCGACTGTGCCGCCGACGTCTACCGGCAGGCCGGCGTCACCGACCCGCGCCGGGAGATCGACGTGGTCGAGATGTACGTGCCGTTCAGCTGGTACGAGCCGATGTGGCTGGAAAACCTGGGCTTTGCGGAGGAGGGCGGGGGCTGGAAGCTCACCGAGTCCGGCGTGACGGAACTGGACGGTGACCTCCCGGTGAATCCTTCGGGCGGCGTGCTCTCCACCAACCCGATCGGCGCCTCGGGCATGCTCCGCTTCGCGGAGGCGGCACTCCAGGTGCGTGGGCAGGCGGGTGAGCACCAAGTGGCGGATGCACGGCGGGCGTTGGGACACGCGTACGGAGGCGGCTCGCAGTTCTTCTCGATGTGGCTGGTGGGCGCGGAACTGCCCGCGACCTGACCGGTCCTGTACGGGCCGCGGTACGGGGCGCCGTCGCGGCCTGTCCGTCGCCGGGCGCGGTGGCTAGGCTGGCACGGACCGACGGAGCCGACCGGGTGAGGAGCGGGAAACGTGGCCGAAAGCACCACCACCGAGCAGCGGATCACCGGCGAGAAGCAGCCCGAACTGGATCTCACGCACGCCCAGTGGCAGCCCAGCGGGCAGGGCATGGGCGACGTCCAGATCGCCTTCGTCGACGGCTTCATCGCCATGCGGGACCGGCGCAGCCCCAACGGCCCGGCCGTCGTTTTCGGCCCCGGCGAGTGGCGCGGCTTCGTACGCCGCGCCCGCGACGGCGAGTTCGACCTGACCTGACGACGGAGACCCGGCGGCCCGGCGGCACGACCCGATACGGCGGCCGCCCGGCCGCCCGACGGTCAGGCCCCGGCCGGCGGCCGGGACGCCGGTACTCCGGGGTCGGCCGCCGCGAAGAGGTCGGCCCACGGGCGGTTGCCGACCGCGGCGGTGCCGTTGTCGTCGTAGCGCGGGGTCTCCCGTGACCACACGAGATTGCCGCTGATCAGATGGCGCATGCTCGCGACGTAGTGGGACACGTGGTCGTGCACGTCGGCGGGCATGCCCAGTTCCTTGAGCGTCGCGGGCAGGGTCTTGGTGAGGTCCTGGAACTGGTCCACGCGCGCGCTCGCGGTGCGGGCGATGCGGCGCACCGCCTGGTCCAGCGTGCAGCCGGTCGAACGGTGCAGGATG
The DNA here is from genome assembly GCF_020024005.1 of Streptomyces purpurogeneiscleroticus. Taxonomy (NCBI): domain Bacteria; kingdom Bacillati; phylum Actinomycetota; class Actinomycetes; order Kitasatosporales; family Streptomycetaceae; genus Streptomyces; species Streptomyces purpurogeneiscleroticus. The sequence goes on along the minus strand of NZ_NHSG01000095.1, from coordinate 24,365 downwards.
ATCACACTGTTGTTGACGTCGCCGGCCGCCAGCTCCTTGTCCACGGACACGATGTCGTTGACGAAGATGACCGCTTCGGCGGTGAGCCGGCGCAGCTCCGCCAGGGGTGGTCGGCCGTGCAGCTCACGTGGCAGCACGTAACCGCCGCAGCGCTCCGCGAAGTCCAGGCAGGGCTGTACTCCTATGGAGTCGCGCCGCCCCTTGAGGTACTGCTCCAGCGGCAGTACCCCCTTTCGGGTACGGTTCTGGGCCTCCCAGTGATACGCGGCGAGGTACCGCTCCCAATGGCCCTTGAAGCGCAACTGCCAGGCGCGCGGCGCGCCCTCGGTGATCCGCTGCCAGATGTCCCGGTAACCGGCCACCAGGGGACTGTCGGGCTCTTCGGGCAGCAGGTCCGGCGCATCGTCCATCGTGCGCACCACCCGGTCCACGAGGTGCGACACCGCCTCCGGGCACTGGCCCAACGGGCCGTCGAACTGGTCGTCGAAGAGGAAGAACCAGGCGTTGAAATCCGTGGCCAGGGCCAACTCGTCGGCGTTGGCGTCGGGGTAGAAGTACGCCATGAGCCGGTCCAGTCGCAGCGCGTCGTACTCGGCGGTCGCCGCCTCCCCGGAGAGTATGCCGTACCCGTGCAGCCAGCCGAGCGTGTGCCGGCGGGCCGTCTCCACCCCGGGGTTGAGCCGGGCCGGGAAAGGGACGCTGAGGGGCGCGGAGCGCCGGGGGACGGGCGACAGCGGGGCCGTCTCCGCGATGATCGGGTCGTTCATGGTCCGCCTCCTTCGCGCTGCGCCTGGTGACGCAGCCAGGGGAGCCTGGGGCTCCTGCAATAACGAGTCAAGAAGGGAGCAGGTTTATTGGTCAATGAGTTCGTGCACGACGCCTGCTCGCGCCACCCGCGCAGGAAGGGGGCCGCGCGCCGCGTGCCGCCGCGGACGGCGCGGATCTGCGCGGCGCGCTCCAGCGGTCCATGGTCGAAAGTCGCTGAGGACGGTTCCGAAGGCCCTCGTCAGCGCTAGGCTCATCGCTGTATGCAGGAGGGGAAGGTCATGGCGGAGATGATCGGGCGATCGGGCCGGGTGCGCAGGCCGATGCTCGAGCGTGAAACGGAACTGAGCGCGCTGGACGGTATGTTGACCGACCTGTGCGGCTCCGGGGACGGCACCGAGGGCGTGCGCACGGGCGGCCTGCTCGCCTTCGCCGGGCCGCCGGGCATGGGCAAGACCGCGCTGATCACCGAGACCCGCCGGCGCGCCATCGCGCGCGGCTGCACGGTGCTGCTCGCCCGCGGCGGCGAGCAGGAGCAGGAGGTGGCCTTCCACGTCGTACGCCAGCTGGTGCAGCCGGTGTTCGCCGCCGAGTCCCCCGAGGAGCACCGCCGCATCCTCGGCACCTGGTACGACATCGTCGCGCCCGCCGTCGGACTGGTCGCCGCCGACGGCGACGCCTCGCCCGATCCCCAGGGCGTCCGGGACGGCCTGGACTGGGTCGTCACGCGCTTCGCCGTGCACTTCTCGCCCGTCGTCCTCATCCTCGACGACGCGCACTGGGCCGACCCCGAATCCCTCTCCTGGCTCACCGCGTTCGCCGCCCGCGCCGAAGAGCTCCCCATACTGATCGTCGTCGGGTACCGCCCCGACGAGCTGCCGGCCGGCGCCGGCCCGCTGCGCCGGATCGCCGAGCGCAGCGGCTCCCGTCCCTTCGAGCTCACCCCGCTCACCCCCACCGCCGTCCGGCGCGTGGTGAACCACATGGTCGGGGAGGGCGCCGACGAGGCGTTCTGCCGTGAGTGCTGGGCCGTCACGGGCGGCAATCCGTACGAGGTCGTCGAGCTGAGCGCCAAGATCCGCGAGCGCGGCATCAAGCCACAGCAGGCCAACGTCTCCCAGCTGCGCGAGCTGATCACCGCCATCAAGGACAGCGGCCTCGTCGAGCGCCTGGAGCGGCTCGGGACCGCCGCCGTCCGCTTCGCCTGGGCCGCCGCCGTGCTCGGCACGGAGGTCTCCCCGACGCTCGCCGCCAACGTCGCGGGCCTCGGCGCCGTCCAGGCCGCCGACGTCCTCGACCAGCTGCGCGCCGCGCGCATCCTCGCCCCGGCCCGCAAGGCCGACAACGGCAACCTCCGCTTCTTCCACCCCCTCGTCGCCAGCGCCGTCTACCAGGCCATTCCCGGCGCGCTGCGGGTCGCCCTGCACGGCCAGGCCGCCGCCGCGGTCGTCGACGCGGGCCTGGGCGCCACCGCCGCGGCACGCCACCTGCTGGAAATGCACCCCGAGCACGACGACTGGGTCGTGCAGCGCCTGCGGGAGGCCGCGGCCGAGTACTTCCGGGCCGGGGCGCCGGACGCCGCCCGCCGCTGCCTGGCCCGCGCGCTGCGCGAACCGCCCTCGCTCCAGGACCGCGCCCGCGTCCTGTTCGAGCTGGGCTGCTCCTCCCTGCTCAGCGAGCCCGCGACCACCGTGAACCACCTCCGCGCGGCCCTGGAGGAGGACGAGCTGGAGCCCGCCCTGCGGGAGACGATCACGTACAAGCTGGCGCAGGCGCTGGCCCACAGCGACCGGCTGGGGGAGGCCGCCCAGGTCGTCGCCGCCGAGGTCCAGCGCGCGACGAACGCGCGCACGCGGCTGCGCATGCAGGCCGAGCAGTTCATGTACAACGCGTTCCGCGCCGACGAGCAGGACTCGCCCGCCCGCTCCCGGCTGCTCGCCAAGCTCGCCGACCACGTCACCGGGCGCGACATGGCCGAGCGGTACATCCTCGGGCTGCGCGCCTGGGACGCCATGGTGCGCGGCGAGAGCGCGCAGACGGCGCTGCATTACGCAGAACGGGCACTGGGCGACGGGCTGCCGTGGTGCGACGAGGAGTGGGGCTTCGAGGTGCCCGTGCTCGTCGCGCTCACCTTCATGTACTGCGACCAGCCCGGCCGCGCCGAGGAGCTGTTCCACCAGGGCATCGCCGAGTGCGAGCGCAAGGGCTGGCGCGGCGCCCACCTCTCCTTCGGGTACACCCTCCTCGGCTACATCCGGTACCGCCGCGGCCGGCTCGCCGAAGCCGAGGACCTGGTCCATGGCGGCCTGCGGATCGCCCACCGGGTGGGCCAGCGGGTGCCCGCCCAGTGGTTCGCCATCGGCATCCTCATCGAGATCCTGCTCGCGCGCGGCCGGGTGGACGAGGCCCAGGAGCTGGCCGACACGTACAGCTACGGCGAGGTCGTCCCGAACGCCGTCGTCTACCCCGACTCGCAGACCGTCCACAGCGAGCTGCTGCTCGCCCGCGGCCTGCACCGCGACGCGGAGCACCAGCTCACGGCCGTCGGCAGGCGCCTGGAGCCGCGCGGCATGCGCAACCCCGCCTGGTGCCCCTGGCAGCTCCACCTCGCCCGCGCGATCGCCCTCACCGACCGGCCCCGGGCGATCGCCCTCGCCGACGAAGCGCTGCAGCGCGCCCAGGACTTCGGTACCGAGTCCGCCATCGGGTAGGCGCTGTTCTGCAAGGCCGACGTGGTCGGCGGCGCGGAGGGCATGAAGCTGCTCGCCGAGGCGGTCCGCCACTTCGAGCGCTCCCCGTCCGCCTACGAGCTGGCCCAGGCGCTCGTCGAGCACGGCGCGGCACTGCGCCGCGCCGGCCTGCCGCAGGACGCCGCCGACCGGCTCTACCGCGGCCTGGACAGCGCCCTGCACTGCGGCGCCGAGTCGCTGGTCGCGCGCGCCCGCGACGAGCTGTCCGCCGCCGGGCTGCGCCCCCTCCAGCTGCGCAGCGCAGGCACGGACACCCTCACCACCCAGGAGCGGGCGGTGGCCGAGTGGGTCGTACAGGGCTGGACCAAGGACCGCATCGCCGTGGAGCTGGGCGCGCAGCCCCCGGACGTCAACCGCTTGCTGTCCGGGGTGTACCGCAAGATGGGCACGGACCGTAACGGCCTGGCCCGGCTGCTGGGGAGCGAGGGCGTGGCCGCCGTCCTGCCGCCGCCCACCGCGCCGTAGGGGCGAGCCCGGGCCGCACGGCGGTGGCCCGGGTTTCCGGTCCGTCGGCGGCGCGGTACCGCAGGAAGGTGACCGGGCGGGCCACGTACGATGGCTGTATGTCGTTCCTCCGCCGCCGTAGCGCCGCGCCCGCAGGGCCCGATTTCGATGTGCTCGCCATGGATCCCGGTGACTGGCCGGGCAATCTCGGCGCCGGTCTGCTGCCCGCCCCCGACGGCACCTGCCAGGGCGTCTTCCTGCGCTACGACCTCTTCGGCGGCCGTGGCCCCGCGATGATCATCGGTAATCTCCCGGAGGGCTCCCCGGCGCGCGAGCTCGGCGAGGACGAGGTGCCCTTCGAGGTGGCGCAGCTGCTGGACGCGCTGGACCACGACGAGGAGGTCACGGTCGTGGAGACCGAGGAGCTCCCGGTCATGCACGACGACAACCTGCTGATCGTCAAGCGCATCAAGTGCTCCGAGGGCCGCGTCTCCTGTGTGCAGTTCGACCGGAGCGACGGCGTGCTGGTCACGATCGCGAGCTGGGACCGCCCGATCACCGACGACCTGTACGCACTGCTGAAGCCGCTGCCTGCGGAGATGTTCCAGCAGGGCTGAGCGCCCTGATCACACCCCGGCCGGCTGTGTCCGCACCCGGCCGGCCCGGGACTCCAGGTAGCGCCGCTCGGCGAGGCCGGCGGTGGCCTTCGCGGCGCGCCGGTAGTGCGCGTAGGCGCCGGCCGTGTCGCCGGCCCGCTCCAGCAGATGCGCCCGTACGGACAGCAGCCGGTGATGTCCGGCCATCCGCTGATCACCGTCCAAGGTGGACAGCAGGGCCAGCCCGGCCGCCGGGCCCTCGGTCTCGGCGAGCGCGATCGCCCGGTTGAGGGTGACCATCGGATTGGGCGCGATCCGTTCCAGGATCAGGTAAAGGGCGTGCACCTGCCGCCAGTTGGTTTCCTTTGCCGTGGCCGCGTCGGCGTGCGTGGCGGCGATGGCGGCCTGCAGCTGGTAGGAGCCGAGGGCCGGGCCGGCCAGCGACGCCTTGACCAGGTCGAGGCCCTCGCCGATCAGCTCGCGGTCCCACTTCGTACGGTCCTGCTCATCCAGCGGCACCAGGTCGCCGGCCGCCGTCGTACGCGCCTCCCGGCGGGCATGGGTCAGCAGCATCAGCGCGAGCAGCCCGGTCACCCCACTGTCCTCGGGCAGCTGCGCGTGCACCGTCCTGGCCAGCCGGATCGCCTCGTGCGCGAGGTCGGCGCGGTGCAATGTGCTGCCCGAGGAGGCGGTGTAACCCTCGTTGAAGATCAGGTAGAGGACGTGCAGGACGACCCGCAGCCGTTCCTCGCGCTCCGCGCCCTCCGGCAGGCCGAACGCGCTGCCGGCGGCCTTGATCCGCTGCTTGGCCCGGCTGATCCTGGCCGCCATCGTGCCCTCCGGCACCAGGAACGCGCGGGCGATCTCGGCCGTGGTCAGGCCGCCGACCGCGCGCAGGGTCAACGCGGTCTGGGAGGCCGCGGTCAGCGTCGGATGGCAGCACAGGAACAGCAGGACGAGCGTGTCGTCGGTGTCCGGTACGTCCTCGGGCACCACCTCGGCAGCGGCCGCCGACTCCCGCTCGCGGCGCGCATGATCGCTGCGCATCTGGTCGATGAGCCGCCGGGACGCGACCGTCATCAGCCAGCCGCGCGGATTGTCCGGCACTCCCTCGGCCGGCCACTGCACAGTGGCGGCGAGGACGGCCTCCTGTACGGCGTCCTCGCACCCTTCGAACTGGCCGTGCCGCCTTACCAACGCGCCGAGGACCTGCGGCGTGAGCGCACGCAGCAGGTCCTCGAAGTCCGGTGTGCTCATGCCTCCAATTGTCCGTCAGCGAACATCACTTGCCGCACCTCGACACCCAGCCCCTCGATCGCGGTGTCCGGAATCCGCGCCGCCAGCTCGATCGCCCGCTCCTTGTTCTCGCAGTCGATCAGGTAGAAGCCGCCCAGATACTCCTTGGCCTCCAGGAAGGGCCCGTCGGTGACCACCGGCTGGCCGTTGCGTACGGACACCACGGCGGCCTGTGACGGGTCGACCAGCGCCTGCGTGGTGATCAGCTCGCCGGACTCCTTCAGCGCCTCGATGAACCTGCCGTGGCCGTCGCCGATCGCCGCCTTCTCCTCATCGGTCAGCGCGTCCAGCACCGCCGGGTTGATATGCATGCTGATCAGGAACTGCATCTCGTACTCCTCGTGGTTCGCGGGCCTCGGGCGGGCCCTTCGCCGGTCGGTCGGAGCCGCCGTCGTCGTCTTGACATCCCCGCCGGAAATTTCGCCTGAGATTTTGCCCGTACCGATGTCAAGAAGCTCGCGACCGCTCCGACCCCCCGGCGAACAGGACCGAGAGAACAGGGAGTTCGGGATATGCGGGTCAATCGGGCATGGCTGGGGCTGGGCGTCCTCATGCTGCCGACACTGCTCGTCGCGATGGACATGACGGCGCTGCTCCTCGCGCTGCCGCGGCTGAGCGCCGACCTGGGCGCCACCGGCGTCGAGCAGCTGTGGATCAGTGACAGTTACGGATTCATGGTGGCGGGCCTGGTCATCACGATGGGTACGCTCGGCGACCGGATCGGCCGCCGACGGCTGCTGATGATCGGGGGAGCGGCGTTCGGGGTGCTGTCGGTCGTGGCCGCCTTCGCGACCGGCCCGCTGACGCTGATCCTCGCGCGAGCGCTGCTGGGCGTCGCCGGCGCGACCCTGGCCCCGTCCACCCTCGCCCTGATCACCAACATGTTCCGCGACGAACGACAGCGCGGGCAGGCCATCGCGATCTGGGCGACCTGCCAGTTCACCGGCGGCGCGCTCGGGCCCGTACTCGCCGGATTCCTGCTCCAGCACTTCTGGTGGGGAGCGGTATTCCTGGTCGCCGTGCCGGCGATGGCGGTGCTGCTGCTCGCCGGGCCGGTCCTGCTGCCGGAGTTCCGCAGCGAGCGGGCCGGCCGGCTGGACCTGGCCAGTGTCGGGCTGTCGCTCGCGTCGGTACTTCTGATGATCTACGGGATCAAGCAGCTGACCGTCGAGAGCGTACGGGAGATGCAGGTCGTACCGGCGGTGGCTCTCGTCGTCGGCGCGGCCCTGGGGTTCCTCTTCGTACGCCGGCAACTGCGCCTCGAAACGCCGCTGCTGGACCTGCGGCTGCTGCGCAACCGCCCGTTCACTGCCGTACTCGTCGCGCTGGTCTTCGCCGGCCTCGCCATGGCAGGTACGGGCCTGATGGTGACCCAGTACCTGCAGAGCGTGCTGGGCTTCTCGCCGTTCGCGTCGGCGGTGCTGTTCGCGCCCATGGGACTGGGCGTGGCGGTCGGCACCATGGCCGCCCCGGCGCTGGCCCGGCGGATGAAGCAGCCGACGGCGATCGCCGTCGGGCTGGTGGGATCCGCGCTGGGCAGCCTGCTGCTGGTGGGCGTCGGGGTCGGCGGTGCGAGCGCCCTGCCGCTGGTGATGACCGGCATCGCGGTACTGGCCCTGGGCACCGGCCCGCTGTTCGCGCTGGGCACCGGGCTGGTCGTCGGGTCCGTGCCGCCGGAGCGCGCGGGCTCGGCGGCGTCGATGTCGGAGACCGGCAACTACTTCGGCGGTTCGCTCGGCTTCGCGCTGCTGGGTCCGGTGGCCGCGGTGGTCTACCGCAGCGGGACGGGCGGTACGTCCGACTCGCTGGCCGGCGCGGTCGCCGCAGCCCGGCACCTGCCCGCCGATCAGGGCGCGGAACTGCTGCACACCGCACGGGCGGCCTTCACCACCGCCCTGCACGTCACCGGCGTCATCGCCGCACTGCTCTTCGCCGGCCTGGCCGTACTGGTCCTCACCATGCGCCCGGCGTCCCGGACCGCCCCCGCCACGCTCCCCGACTACGAGGCGACTCGCTCATGAAGACGGCTGCTGGGAAGCGTGGTCCGGGTCGGCCGGCGGCGGTGCCGTAGTCGCGCGCGGCATCAGCCGGGTCGGCAGGACGATGTGCCGGGCCTGATCCGCTTCCGGGTTGTTGATCAGGTCGCGGGCCAGCTCGCCCGCCGCCCGCCCGATCTCCTCCGGTGACTGGGCGATCGTGGTCAGGTCCGACCACTCGGCCATCTGATGGTCGTCGAAGCCCAGTACGGAGATCCGCTCGGGTACGTCGATACGGGCCCTGCGCAGCGTCCAGAGCACCGAGACGGCGACCTCGTCCTGCTCGGCGAAGATCGCGGTGGGCGGTTCGCCCAGGCTCAGCAGCCGCCCGACCGCCTCCGCGGTGCGGCGCTTGTGGCCGACCGGTGTGGCGACCACCAGGTCGTTGTCCAGGGGGATGCCCGCTTCGGTGAGCGCCTGCTGGTAACCGAGCAGCCGTTCGTGGGAGCTGAAGGTGAACCCGCTGGCGCCGATCGTCTGGACGAATCCGATACGGCGGTGGCCCAGGTTGAGCAGATGCCGGGTGCCGCCGAGCGCACCGGCCACATCGTCGACGTACACGCTCGGCCGGCACTCGGCGCGCTGGCTGACGTAGATGACCGGCATCTGGAGGTCGTCCAGGCGGGCGGTCTCCTCGTCGGTGAGGTTGAAGGAGAAGACCATCAGCGCGTCGGCGTTCCGCCGGGCGGGCAGCCGCTCGAAGAAGGCGGCGCGCTCGGTCATGTCGGGCGTCACGTAGACGAGCAACTCCATGCCCGCGGCGCGCAGTAGGGGCCCCAGGCTCGACAGGGCCGAGCCGATGAACCACGAGTTGAGCGTGGGCGCGAGCACCGCCACGACCCCGGTCTTGCCGGTCACGAGGCTGGACGCCTGCCGGGAGATCACGAAGTTCAGTTCGCGGGCGGCCTTTTCGACCCGGGCGCGGACTTCCGGCGAGACGGTCGACATACCGCGCAGGGTGCGCGAGACGGTGGATGCGGAGACCCCGGCCCGTTCGGCGACGTCGGCCATCGTGGGGTGCCGTTGAGCTGGTGGCATGGGCGGACGGTAGCACAACGTGCACGGACTCATGGGGGAGCGTGACAGCGCTGTCACGGGTGTCAGAGTGACGGCTGCGGTAGAGCGGTACGCAGCTTGCCTGGTGGGCCCGTCCCTGGATTCCGGCGGTAAAAGCTGCATGCTGCACCTTTGCTGGCCTGCGGATTACTGGGACGTAACGCATTGACTTCCGCTGGGTGAGCTCCTAGCTTGCTTGAAAGCGTTGTCTCAGTGAGGTTGAAGCGAGCCGCTCGGAGTGAACCTCCAGAGCTTTGACCTGCGAATTCGTTAAGCGCGATGGCTGTGACAGCGCAACCACGGCTTGATTTTTCGATATCGCCGCCATCTCCCCAACCCGTGCCTCCCGGCCTCCCGCCGGTGAAGGGATAAGATCCCGCGTGACTACCGTAAGTTTCGAGAAAGTTACTCGGCGCTACCCGGGTAACGACCGCCCGGCGGTCGACGCACTCCACCTGGACATCGCCGACGGCGAGTTCCTGGTCCTGGTCGGCCCGTCCGGCTGCGGCAAGTCCACGTCCCTGCGGATGCTCGCCGGCCTGGAGGACGTCGACGACGGCGTCATCCGCATCGGCGAGCGCGACGTGACCCACCTGCCGCCCAAGGACCGGGACATCGCCATGGTGTTCCAGAACTACGCGCTCTACCCGCACATGAACGTCGGCGACAACATGGGCTTCGCCCTCAAGGTCGCAGGCACCCCGAAGGACGAGATCCGCCGCCGCGTACAGGAAGCGGCGAAGATCCTCGACCTGGAGCCGTACCTGGAGCGCAAGCCCAAGGCCCTCTCCGGCGGCCAGCGCCAGCGCGTCGCCATGGGCCGCGCCATCGTCCGCGAGCCGCAGGTCTTCCTGATGGACGAGCCGCTGTCCAACCTCGACGCCAAGCTGCGCACCCAGACGCGTACGCAGATCGCGGCCCTGCAGCGCCGCCTCGGCACGACGACCGTGTACGTCACCCACGACCAGGTCGAGGCCATGACCATGGGCGACCGGGTGGCCGTCCTGAAGGACGGACTCCTCCAGCAGTGCGCAGCCCCGCGCGCCCTCTACGACGAGCCCGCCAATGTCTTCGTCGCGGGCTTCATCGGCTCGCCCACCATGAATCTCACCGAAGCCCGCATCGAGGGCGACGGCGTCCGGCTCGGCGGGACGCATCTGCCAGTACCCCGCAGCGTCATCGCCGCGGTGGCCGACGAGGCGAGCGGCACCGTCACGGTCGGCTTCCGGCCCGAGGCGCTGGAGCATGTCGCGCCCGGCGAACCGGGTCTGGGGATGTCCGTGACCATGGTGGAAGAGCTCGGCTCCGAGGCGTACGCGTACGGGACCCTCTTGGGTGAGAACGGCACCGGAACCGGCGCCGATGTCGTCGCCCGCGTCAACCCGCGCACGCCGCCCGCCAAGGGGCAGCAGATCACCCTGCGCATCCGGCCGGGCGGTGCGTACTTCTTCTCGGCCAGGACCGGCGAGCGCCTCCCCACCGGGTGAGCGGCGTTCGCAGCGGTTCCGTACGACCAGGAGAGACAGTGAAGACGACAATCACCAGAGCGCTGCGGGGCGCGGGCGCGGCCACTGCGGCACTCGCGGTCCTCGCCGCCTGCGGGCCCGGCGGCGGCGCGGACACCCCCGCCGGACAGCCCACTTCCTTCGAGGGGCGCGGCCCCATCACGTATGTCGCGGGCAAGGACACCACCGGCACCGTGCAGGCGGTGATCGACCGCTGGAACAAGCTGCACCCGAAAGAGAAGGTCACCTTCGTCCAGCTGCCCACGGACCCCGACGCCCAGCGTCAGCAGATGATCCAGAATGCGCAGACGAAGTCCGATGCCTATACGGTGCTGTCCCTCGACGCCGTGTGGACCTCGGAGTTCGCGGCCCATCGCTGGGTCGACCGGCTGCCACAGGACAGGTTCCCGCTGCATCGGATGCTCGAGCCGATCGTGGAGACGGTGAAGTACCGCGGTGGCGTGTACGGCGTCCCGGACAGCTCGGACGGCGGGATGCTGTACTACCGCACCGATCTGCTCAAGCAGGCCGGCATCGCGAAGCCGCCCGCGACGTGGGCGCAGATGAAGGCCGACTGCGCCAAGGTGAAGAAGCTGCCCCAGGCCGAGGGCATGTCCTGTTACGCCGGTCAGTTCCACAAGTACGAAGGACTGACGGTCAACTTCGCCGAGGCGGTGAACTCCGCGGGCGGCGTCATCACCGACCCCGAGGGCCGCCCGCATGTCGACACCCCGGAGGCCAAGAAGGGCCTGGACTTCCTCGCCGGCTCCGTCAAGGACGGCACGATCCCGAGGGAGGCCGTCACCTACCAGGAGGAGGACGGCCGCCGGGCCTTCCAGTCCGGCAAGCTGATCTTCGAGCGGAACTGGCCGTACATGTACCCGCTGCTGGACAAGAAGGACGGCTCCAGCAAGGTCGCGGGCAAGTTCGCCGTCGCACCGCTGCCGGGCCTGGACGGCCCCGGCGCCTCCAGCCTCGGCGGCCACAATCTGGCCCTGTCGGCCTCGGCCACGAACAAGGCCACCGCGATCGACTTCATGAAGTTCTACTCCAGCGAGGAGACGCAGCGCTTCCGGCTGGCCTACGCGCCGGCCGCGCCGACCTACGACGCGCTCTACAAGGACCCGAAGCTCGTCAAGAAGTACCCGTACCTCCCCACGCTCAAGGCGTCGATCCTGCACGCCGTACCCCGCCCCCGCGTCTTCCAGTACGGCGACGCCACCGCGGCGATCCAGCAGGAGGCGTACGCCGCCATGACCGGCAGCAAGAGCAGCGAGCAGGCGCTGAAGGACCTCCAGAAGGACCTTCAGCAGCAGCCGGCGGCGGATTAAGGAGAACCGTCATGGTGAAGACACACAACCCGCCTGGATCCGCCGAGGACCGGCACGACGACACCGCGGGCCGCGTGTACGGCGTCGCACGCGGGAGTGCGCGCGGCGGTTCCTCCGCCCTGCCGCTCGCCTCGGCCGCGCGCCGGCGCCGCAAGCCCAGGGCGACCGCCGGCTCGGGCCGGCTCGCGGCCCTGTTGGTCTCTCCGACGCTGCTGGTGCTCACGATCGTCGTCCTCTACCCGACGATCGTGGCACTGAAGGACTCGCTGTTCGGCACCCCGGGCCTCGACCCGAAGACCGGCTTCGTCGATGAGACCGATCCGTTCGTGGGAGTACAGAACTACACCGACATCTTCGGGGTAGCCGGCGAGCGCTTCTGGAACGCCTTCTGGAACACCTCGTTCCTCACCGTCACCACGGTCGGCATGGAAACGGTGATCGGCGTGGCCATGGCGCTCATCATGAACCGCGCGTTCCAGGGCCGCGCACTCGTACGGGCCTCCATCCTGGTCCCGTGGGCCATCCCCACCGCCGTGACCGGTCTGCTGTGGCGCTGGATCTTCAACAGCAACGGCATCGCCAACGCCGTCATCGGGCAGCAGGTCCTGTGGACCACCGAGGGGTTCCACGCCAAGGCCGCGGTCATCATCGCCGACGTATGGAAGACCGCGCCCTTCATCGGCCTGCTCGTACTCGCCGGCCTCCAGGTGATCAACAAGGAGGTCTACGAGGCGGCCAGGATCGACGGGGCCGGCGCGGTACGCCAGTTCTGGAGCATCACCCTGCCGCTGGTCAAGCCCGCCCTGATGGTGGCCGTGCTCTTCCGGACGCTGGACGCACTGCGGATGTTCGACCTGCCGTACATCCTCATCGGCGCGCAGAAGGAGTCGGTGGAGACGCTGTCCATGCTCGCTCAGGACCAGGCCGCGAATGTGCGGTTCGGTCCGGCCGCCGCCTACGCGGTGATCCTCTTCCTCTACGTGTTCCTCATCGCGCTGGCCTTCGTCCGGCTGCTGGGCGCCAATGTCGTCGGCGACGACGACGCGGTACCCAAGCGCCGCCGCCGGTGGCTGCCCGTGCGTCGTCCCGCGGAGGTGGCGGCATGACACTCGCACTGAACTGGCGCAAGTGGCTGCTGTACGCGGGAGTCGCCGCGGTCGTCGCCTACTGCCTGGCACCGTTCTACTGGATGCTGGTCTCCAGCCTGCGGCGTACCTCGGACATCTTCGAGAACTCGCTGTTCCCGACCCACCTCTCCTTCGAGAACTACCTCGCGGTCCTCGACCCGTCGCATGCCTTCACCCGGGCGCTGCTCAACAGCATCGTCGTCGCCGGCATCACCACGTTCCTCGCGCTGATCCTGGCCACCTTCACCGCGTACGCGATGGCCCGGCTGGAGTTCCGGCTCAAGCGGCTGGTGCTCACCGTGATCATCGCCACCTCGATGTTCCCCGTGGTCTCGATCGTGGTGCCGCTGCTGAAGATGTTCGTCGACTTCGGCTGGATCAACACCTACCAGGCGATGATCGTGCCCAGCCTGTCCTTCACGCTGCCGCTCGCGGTCTGGAACCTCACCGCGTTCTTCCGGCAGATGCCGCAGGAGCTGGAGCAGGCGGCCATGGTCGACGGCTGTACGCGGGGCCAGGCGTTCCGCAAGATCATCATTCCGCTGGCCGCGCCCGGCATGTTCACCACCGCGATCATCACCTTCATCGCGGCCTGGAACGAATTCCTCATCGCCCTGACGATGACGAACAAGCCGGAGATGCAGACCGCGCCCGTGGCCATCTCCAAGTTCTCCGGGGCGAGCCAGTTCGAGACGCCGTTCGGCAGCCAGATGGCGGCCGGCGTCCTCGTCACCGTCCCGCTCGTGATCATGGTGCTGCTCTTCCAGCGCCGGATCGTCGCCGGCCTGACCGCCGGTGCTGCCAAGTAACTGCAATGAAATATCTTTTGACGAGGAGTCAGTAACGTATGTCCAGCACCGCACCCTGGTGGCGCGACGCCGTCATCTATCAGGTCTACATCCGCAGCTTCGCCGACGGGAACGGCGACGGCATCGGTGACATCGCCGGCATCCGCTCCCGGCTGCCGTATCTGAAGTCGCTCGGCGTGGACGCCATCTGGATCAACCCGTGGTACAAGTCGCCGCAGGCGGACCACGGTTACGACGTGGCGGACTTCCGGGAGATCGACCCGCGGTTCGGCACCGTCGAGGAGGCCGAGGCGCTCATCGAGGAGGCGCACGCGGCCGGGATCCGCGTCATTCCCGACATCGTGCCCAACCACGTCTCCGACCAGCACGTCTGGTTCCGGGACGCGCTGGCCGCAGGCCAGGGCAGCCCCGAGCGGGACCGTTTCATCTTCCGGCCCGGCCGTGGCGCGGACGGCGCCGAGCCGCCCAACAACTGGAAGTCCTGCTTCGGCGGCCCGGCCTGGACCCGGCTGCCGGACGGGCAGTGGTACCTGCATCTGTTCGCCCCCGAGCAGCCGGACCTCAACTGGGCACACCCGGAGGTGCGCGCGGAGTTCGAGGACATCCTGCGGTTCTGGTTCCGCCGCGGTGTGGACGGATTCCGTATCGATGTGGCGCACGGCCTGATCAAGCACCCCGAGCTGCCCGACCTGCCGCCCCGCGAGGACCCGGACGTGCCGGCCCCGCACGGCGGGCTCGACCACCCCCACTGGGACCGCGACGAGGTGCACGAGATCTTCCGCGCCTGGCGCCGCGTGGCCGACGAATTCCCCGGCGACCGGAAGTTCGTCGCCGAAGCCTGGACGCAGGCCCCCGACCGGCTCGCCAACTACGTACGCCCGGACGGCCTGCACACGGCGTTCAACTTCGACTACCTGATGACTCCCTGGGACGCGAAGGAACTGCGCGAGGTCATCGACACCTCGCTCGCCACGCTCGGCTCGGTCGGCGCGCCGGCCACCTGGGTGCTCTCCAACCACGATGTGGTCCGCCACCCCAGCCGGTTCGGCCGCAAGGTGGTGAAGAAGTGGGTCGCCAACGAGGTGTACCGGCCCGAAGGCCCGCTCGATTTCGAACTGGGTACGCGTCGGGCTCGGGCTGCCGCGCTGCTGATGCTCTCGCTGCCCGGCGGCGCCTACGTCTACCAGGGCGAGGAACTGGGGCTGCCCGAGGTCGAGGACCTGCCGGAGGACGTGCTGCAGGACCCGTGCTGGGAGCGCTCGGGCCACACCGACCGGGGCCGGGACGGCTGCCGCGTGCCGATCCCGTGGTCCGGTGAGCGGTCGCCGTACGGCTTCAGCCCGGACGGCGCGACCGGCGAGCCCTGGCTGCCGCAGCCCCCGGAGTGGCGCGAGCTGAGCGTCGCCGCACAAGAGGGCGACGAGAACTCCATGCTGGCCCTGTACCGCAGCGCCCTGCGCCTCCGCCGCGACCTTCCGGCGCTCGGCGAGGGGACGCTGACCTGGCTCGACGCCCCGGAAGGCGTGCTCGCCCTGCGCCGCGAGCCGGGCTTCGTGTGCGTCGTCAACCTCTCGGCCGAGCCGTACACCCTCCCGGAGCACCGGGAGGTACTGCTGGCCAGCGGCCCGCTTTCGGACGGCCGGCTGGCACCGGACCAGGCGGCGTGGCTCGCCCTGTGACCGCCTCGCGCACGGAAGGAGTTTCCGACATGGAGTACCGCACCCTCGGGCCCAGCGGCTGCGCCGTCTCGGCGCTGGCCCTCGGCACCATGACCTTCGGCCACGAGACCGACGAGGCGGGCGCGCACGCCCAGCTGGACCGGTTCCTCGAAGCCGGCGGCACCCTCGTGGACACCGCCGACGTCTACACCGCGGGCGCGTCCGAAGAGATCATCGGGCGCTGGCTGGCGTCCCGCCCCGCCGACGTCACCGACCGCGTCGTCCTCGCCACCAAGGGCCGCTTCCCCATGGGCGAGGAGCCGAACGGCGCCGGGCTCTCCCGCCGCCATCTGCACCGCGCGCTGGACGCCTCGCTGCGCCGGCTCGGCGTCGAGACGGTCGACCTGTACCAGGTGCACGCCTGGGACCCGCTCACGCCCATCGAGGAAACGCTCCGCTTCCTCGACGACGCGGTACGCCAGGGGAAGATCCACTACATCGGGCTGTCCAACTTCACCGGCTGGCAGCTCCAGAAGACCGTCGACGTCGCCGACTTCCGGGGACTGGCCCGCCCGGTCACCCTCCAGCCGCAGTACAGCCTGCTCTCCCGCGAGATCGAATGGGAGATCACACCGGCCTGCGCCTCCGAAGGGCTCGGGCTGCTCCCGTGGAGCCCGCTCGGCGGCGGCTGGCTGACCGGCAAGTACCGCCGCGACGCCCGGCCCGCGGGCGCGACCCGGCTCGGCGAGAACCCGGAGCGCGGCGTCGAGGCGTACGACCGGCGCGGCGGCGTCGCGCGCACCTGGGCCGTCGTCGACGAGGTGCGCGCGGTGGCCGAGGAGCGCGGCGTCTCCATGGCGCAGGTCGCGCTCGCCTGGGTACGCGACCGCCCGAGCGTCACCTCGGTGATCCTCGGCGCGCGGACCGTTGAACAATTGGACGACAACCTCGCGGCGGCCGGCCTGAGCCTGTCGGACGAGGAACGGGACCGGCTGGACAAGGTGAGCGACCCGGGCGCCGCCGACTACCCGTACGGCGGCCCGGGCCAGGAGCAGCGCAGCCGGAAGGTGGCCGGCGGGCGCTGAGAGGCGGAAACGGAAACGGCGGCCGGCGGGCCCCTCAGGACCCGCCGGCCGCCGCGGTACCGCCCTAGCGGCCCGACCTGCGGATGTCGACGTCCGCCGCGCGGACGTAGCCGACCCGGTGGCCGACCTGGATCTCGTAGTACACGTCCGTGCCACGCACGACCGTGTGCTTGCTCGTGTCGAACGTCGGTGCGTAGAAGTACTCGCCACGCGTCCGGTCGCCGACCGCGTAACGCTGACCGGCCTTCAGGACGTACGGGAGCGGCGAGACCGACTGGACCGGGACGCCGGCCGGGTAGGCGGCCTTCTCCGGATAGGCCCGGCCGTAGACCGGGATCTCGGTCCGGCCCTCCTTCGGGACGGCCACCCAGCCCCTGGCGTCCACCGCCGTCGGCTCCGCGCCGGGGTTGTGGAACCACGCCTTCTGGCCGAGGTACCAGATCGCCGTCCAGTCGCCCTTCCGGTCCGCGACCGCGAACTGCTGTCCGGTGCTGGCGCGGGCGCCCGTGTCATTCACCCCGGTGGTGGAGTCACCGCCCCCCGGGTGCAGCCCCTCGTCCTTGATCAGCGGGGCGTCCTCGCTGGGCGCCGAGTACAGGCGTACGGCGCCCGAGCCGTGCGCGGCGCACGGCTGGCCCGCCTTCTCGCAGCCGGTGTACGCAGGCTGGTTCTCCTCGTACTCCGGACGGATGGTGACCAGGCCGCCGTCCGGCCCAGCGGTCGGCACCAGCGGCCTGCCCAGCAGGATGAAGTAGTGGTCCCAGTCCCAGTACGGGCCCGGGTCGGTGTGCATGCCCTTGATCGAGGCGGTGGTCGTCCCCGGCACGTTGTCGTGCCCGAGGACGTGCTGCCGGTCCAGCGGGATGTCGTACTTCCGCGCCAGATACCGCACCAGGCGCGCGGAGGTGCGGTACATCGCCTCCGTGTACCAGGCGTCCGGCGCCGCCAAAAACCCCTCGTGCTCCAGGCCGATGGAGCGGGAGTTGACGTACCAGTTGCCCGCGTGCCAGCCGACGTCCTTGGTCCGGACATGCTGGGCGATCAGCCCGTCGGCGGACCGGAGGCTGTAGTGCCAGGACACATACGTCGGGTCCTGCACCAGCTTCAGGGTCGTCTCCCACGTCGCTTCCGTGTCGTGGATGACGATGTAGTCGACGGACTGGTCCTCGGGGCGGTCCGCCAGGTCGTGGTTGCCGTAATCGCCGTCGCCGAGCTCCTTGTACGGCGCGGGCACCGACTCGCACGCCACCTCCGGCGGGCACTCGGTCTCCCCGGACTGCGCCTTGCGCAGGCCCAGCACGCGGGTCTGGGCGCGGTCGGGGGTGAGGCCCGGGGACTTGGCGAGGGTGACGCGCTGGCCGGCGTCGGTGGTCCGGGACACGCCGTCGCGCAGCACGTCGTACACCTGGTCGGCGAAGACGGTAGCGCTCTTCGTCTCGCTCGCGCCCGAGTAGCGAGCCACCGCGGCGTACCAGTCGGCGGGGTCGGCGCTCGCCTGCAGGCCGAGCCTGCGCTGCTGGTCGGCGAGGAGGGCCGCGCCGCCGCTGACGTTCGCCGCGGCGTTCTCGCGCAGCTGGCGCGCGGACAGGCCGGTGAGTGCCGCGGCCTTCGGCAGGGTGCGCAGCCGCGCCGGCAGCTCCGAGGCCTTCGGCAGCCGCGCCTCGGCGGTCTTCCGGGAGCGCGTGTCGTCGCCGCGGGCGTCCTCGGTGCCCTCACTGTGGTGCGGCGCCTCCCGGGCGAGCGCGGTCCGCGCGTCGGTGAGGTGCATCGGGCCGTAGCCGCCGGCCACGCTGGGCGCGCCCCGGTGCCCGTCCCAGCGGGACTCCAGATAGGCGACGCCCAGCAGCACGCTCTGCGGCACGCCGTACCGGGCGGACGCGTCGGCGAAGGCACGCTGGAGGGAACCGGCGTCCGCGCCCGCGGTGGCGGTGGGCGCGGCCGAGACCAGTGGCAGAAGGAGGGCGGCCACCGCGACGGCGGTACCGGCCCTCCTCGTGGTCCTGCGGGGGGTTCGGGGGGCGTCGCGTCTGGCGACGCCGACAGGGGCGGATCCTCGCAATGCAGCCTCCTCGGGCCGGCCCGTACCGGGCGGTGTGGCGGATGGTGCGCCGTTGGGCGTGCGGGAACCCATCAAGAGGTATCGGTTCACCGACGATCCGTCAATCACCCCGCAATCGGCCGATTTCGCAGGTCGGCGCGGGGGCCGGAGAAGTTTTCGCGCACCGGGCGCCGGGCCTGGGACGCGTCAGTGGAATGGACCAATGCCGGAGGGAACGCCGTGCCGTGCACCGCTCGGAATCCGCACCGCCACCGGGTGCGTGAGGGTGATGCCCCGGAGCGCGCCACCCTACGCCACCCCGCGCACACGAGAGCGGCGCGCCTCGGCCTCGAAACGCGCACACGAGAGCGGCGCGCCCCAGCACAGGCGCGCCGCTCCGTTTCCCCCCGTCGGCGGATCAGCGGGTGCCGACCGCCGCCCGTACCGCACGGCGCGCCATCTGGGCGTCGTCGTGCAGCCGCCGCAGCAGCAGGCGCTGTTCCTCGCCCGCCGCGGGCGCCCCCGGCTGTCCCTGACCGGTGGAACCGGGCGGTACTTCCTCCCGCATGGTCCGCTGTACCGCGGTCTCGTAGCGCCGGATCTCCCGGGTCAGTACCAGCATCAGATTGACCAGGAAGGAGTCCCGGGCGGCGGGGCCCGCGGCCTGCGCGAGCTGGCTGATCTGGCGGCGCGCGACCGGTGCGTCTCCCAGCACCGACCACAGGGTCGCCAGGTCGTAGCCCGGCAAGTACCAGCCGGCGTGCTCCCAGTCCAGCAGGACCGGGCCGGCAGGCGAGAGCAGGACGTTGTTCAGCAGTGCGTCGCCGTGGCAGAACTGGCCGGGGGAGTGCGCGATGCCGTGCATCAGCTTCTGCAGGTCGCCCAGGTCCCGGTCGGTCAGCAGGCCGAGGTCGTGGTACCGCCCGATGCGGTTCCCGTAGTCCAGGGGGGCGTCGAACATCCCGGCCGGCGGGCGCCAGAGGTTGATCCGGCAGATCGCCCCGAGGGCGGCCCGGACGTCCGCACGCGGCGGCCCGTCCGTGGGATGTCGCTGCACGGAGGCGACCCGGCCGGGCATGCGTTCGACGACCAGCGTGCAGTTGTCAGGGTCCGCGGCGACCAACCTCGGCACGCGCACCGGTGGACGGTGGCGTACGAAGGCGCGATACGCAGCTATTTCGTGCCGGAACCGCTCGACCCACGCCGGCGAATGGTCCAGTAAACACTTCGCCACCGCGGTCGTGCGCCCGGTGGTGCCGACGAGAAGGACGGACTTCCCACCCCGTCGCAGCACCTGGACGGGATTGAACTCCGGACAGATGCGCTGCACCGAGGCGACCGCCGCGCGCAACTGCGCGCCCTGGGGGCCGGACAAATCGAGTCTCCCGCTGAGCGGTTGCTGTGCTGCTCCCTGGGGGCGCCGGAGGCGGCCGCCCGGAGGCCCGGCGGCCATTCCCGAGGAGTGAGCGGGATCGAGGTACGGACCGCTGCCCGTGGGCTGCGGGCGGTACGGCCGGGGCGGGGCGGTCGCGGCGGACGATGCTGCGTACATGGGTGGTTGAGGTCCCTTCGTGCGCCGACGAGTGGCGTTGCGCCACCGGCCCGGTGAGGGTTGCGACACCCTGGGGAATGCGTTTCCGCCACCGGGCCGGGGGCTGCGTCTCTACAGAACACGCGACTACGGGTGGCAGACCATCTGGCGGACCCTGGCGAACCCTGGCGAATGCTCGCCCGGCACATGACGGCCGGTTACTGTCAACTCAGTCGAGGAACCTGGGGGCTTGACGTGAACAGGGAGCCGAACACCCGTCTCGCGGACCTTTTCCAGCTCGCCGGCTGGTCGAAGGGCGAGCTGGCGAGGTTGGTCAACCGGCAGGCGGCGGCCATGGGCCACCCGCAGCTGGCGACCGACACGTCCCGAGTACGGCGCTGGATCGACATGGGAGAGACCCCGCGAGATCCGGTACCGAAGGTCCTGGCATCCCTGTTCACCGAGCGCCTCGGCCGTGTCGTAACCACCGAGGACCTCGGCTTTGCACGCTCAGGGCGCGCGGGGAAGCGGCAGGCCGCCGACGGCCTGCCGTGGCCGCCCGACCGTACGGCTGCGGTCCTCACGGAATTCACGGGAATGGACCTCATGCTCAACCGACGCGGCTTGGTGGGCGCGGGCGCGGCGCTTGCCGCCGGTTCCGCGCTCAGTAGCGCCATGTACGACTGGCTGCACGCCGACCCGGCCCTGGCAGCCGAC
This sequence comes from Streptomyces purpurogeneiscleroticus, assembly GCF_020024005.1. NCBI lineage: Bacteria > Bacillati > Actinomycetota > Actinomycetes > Kitasatosporales > Streptomycetaceae > Streptomyces > Streptomyces purpurogeneiscleroticus. Next base: position 3,621 of record NZ_NHSG01000095.1, on the reverse strand, counting down.
GCGCCCCGTACCGACAACCCCCTCGGCCCCCACACCCTCGACCAGGCCGGCCTTGACCGCTACGAAGCGGCTCCCGTGGGCTCCCAGGAGATCGACGCCCTGGAACGCTCGGTGGAGGTCTTCCGCGCCTGGGACGCGTCCCGCGGCGGCGGGCTGCAGCGCAAGGCAGTGGTGGGCCAGCTCAACGAGGTGGGCGGGATGCTCGCCTACCGCCATCCGGAGCACCTCCAGCGGCGGCTGTGGGGCGTGGCGGCCAACCTCGCCGTCCTGGCCGGCTGGATGTCCCACGACGTGGGCCTGGAGCCCACGGCCCAGAAGTACTTCGTCATCGCCGCGCACGCGGCCCGTGAGGGCGGCGACCGCCCCCGGGCCGGAGAGGCGCTGTCGCGGGCGGCGCGCCAGATGGTCCACCTGGGCCGCCCGGACGACGCCCTGGACCTCATGAAGCTCGCCCAGTCCGGCTCCGGCGACGAGACCCTGCCGCGCACGCGTGCGATGCTGCACACGATCGAGGCGTGGGCGCAGGCGTCCAAGGGGCAGGCGCAGGCGATGCGGCGCACCCTCGGCGAGGCCGAGGAGCTGTTCGTCTCGGACAAGCGGGATGTGCCGCCGCCCAGTTGGATGCAGAACTTCGACGAGGCCGACCTGCACGGCATGGAGGCACTGGCGTTCCGCACGCTCGCCGAGCACGACCCCAGGGCCGCCAAGGTCGCCCAGGGGCACGCGCGGCAGGCGCTGGCACTGCGCAGGGAGGGCTTCCAGCGCTCGCAGATCTTCGACTATCTGTCGATGGCCTCCGCCCTGTTCATCGCCAATGATCCCGAACAGGCGGACCGGTACGCGCGGCTGGCACTGGTGTCGATCGGGGAGAACTCCTCGCACCGCACCTGGGACCGGCTGCGCGAGATGTACCGCCTCACCGGGCAGTACGCCGACTACGCCAAGGTCCAGGACCTGCGCGAGGAGATCAGGCTCGCCCTGCCGAAGCAGAAGAAGCCGAAGGACCGCAACGGGCAGGCGTAAACGGCCACCGGACCACCGCGGACCACCGCGGACCACCGCGCGAGAAGTCGGCGTAGGAGATGCTGCCCCCAAGACCTCGGGGCGGTTTCCCCTGTGCCGCCTGTGCTCTCTGTCCTGCGCTGTCTGTACCGCCTGTGCTGTCTGTACGACCGGTCAGTCACCGATCCTGGCGATCAACACGCATGCGTCGTCCTCCCGTTCGGCGGTGCCGAACTCCTCGACGACGATACGGACGCTGTCCTGCGCGCTCCGCGCCGCCGCGAACCGGGGGGCGAGGGCGAGCAGCCGCTCCGCGCCTTCGTGCGTGCTGTCCGCGTCGGGCGTACGGCGCCGGGGCACCAGCCCGTCGGTGTACAGCACGAGCAGGTCGCCGGGGTGCAGCTGCACGCTGTGCTGCGTGTACACGGCCCCGGAGGTCGCGCCCAGCAGCACGCCCTCCGGCGGCTGCAGCGCCCGTCCCTGCCCGTCCCGGAACAGCAGCGGGGCGGGGTGCCCGGCCTGCGCCCAGTCCAGCCTGCGGGTGGCCGGGTCGAAGCGGCAGCACACCGCGCTGCCCAGGGCGGGCTGCGCCGAGGTGTCCAGGAGCTGGTTGAGGTAGCCCATCATCGGGCCCGGCTCCTGGCCCGAGACGGCCATGCCGCGCAGCGCGCCGAGCAGCATCGCCATGCCCGACGTGGCGGTCACGCCGTGCCCGGTGAGGTCGCCGGCGCTCAGCAATGTGCGCCCGTCGGGCAGCTGCAGCGCGTCGTACCAGTCGCCGCCGACGAGGGCGCTGGAGCCGGAAGGGAGGTAACGGGCGGCGAGGTCCAGGGCGACCGGGCCGCCGTGCGGGAACCGCAGGGAGCCGCGCCACGGCGGCAGCACGGCTTCCTGCAGCTCGACCGCAAGCCGGTGTTCGGTCTGCGCGATGTGCCGTTGGCGCTGCAGCGAGTCACGGGTCTCGCGCACCGCCCTCTGGCTGCGGCGCAGCTCGCTGACGTCCCGCAGCACTGCCCACATGCAGGCCGTGCTGCCGTCGGCGTCGAGCACCGGCTCGCCCACCATGTGCACCGTGCGCACGCTCGTGTCGGGGCGCACGATGCGGAATTCGCCGTCGATCGGCTTGCCGTCCACCAAGCAGTCCGTGACCATCGCGGTCACCAGGGGCTGGTCGTCGGCGAAGATCAGGGAGGGCAGCTCGTCCAGGGTGAGCGGCCCGTCGGCGGGCTCCCGGCCGAAGATCCCGAACAGCTCTTCGGACCAGCTGGCCTCGTCGGTGAGGAGGTTCCACTCCGCACTGCCCACACGGGTCAGCAGCGAGCCGCGGGCGTGCGCCTCGGGGTCGGGGTCGGGCGGCGCCGCCGGATGCGGCAGGGGCTCGTCCAGGCCCTCCGGGGGCCCCGCCGGCAGTCCCTCTCTGAGCTGGTCCAGATGGCCACCGAGGTCGTCGAGGTGGTGGACCGCGAGGTCGCACAGCGCCCGCTGCCAGCGCAGCCGGGCGTCCTCGTCCGGGTGACCCTCGGCGGCGGCCTCGCGGCGCACGGCGTCGAGGCTGCCTCGGAGACGGCGTGCCTGAGAGATGAGTGCGTCGACCGCGCCGCGCTCGGGCGGCTGCGCGTGATGATGGTCCGCGAAGAGATGGGACGGCATGACGTACTCCGATATCAGGCGGCGCGCGGCCATGTCTGTGGCCTCGTCGGCCATGTCTGATGGAAGGGCCGGTAACGACTGTTGCACAGGCTGCGACCGCGCGTAAGGGATTTGGCATGACCCGATACGGTGGTGCGCATGGCATATGCCCCCGGCTGCGCCTCGGTAACCCGCCCGGACGCTGCGGAATCCGTCGCTCCGGGCTAGGCTTCGGCCGCCGTACGGCAGTCGTTCCGCCGATCCACTCCGGAGAACGACGCATACGGCCCGCGGACACCGGCAAGAATGCCGGTCAGCGGAAATCCCGTTGCCAGCCAGTCCCCCGCACCGGATGCTGACCTCATGTTCGATCCAGACATAGCGCCCAGTGGCACCCTGCTCGGCCTCCTCCAGCGAGGCCGCGGCGACGGGACCCTGCATGCCTTGGCGGCGCCCCGGGCCGAGGCCCTGGCCGCCCTCAACGACAGCGTGCTGCGCGACCCCCGGCGCGACTGGCAGCTGGAGAACCGCTCGCTGTACTACGCACGCCTTTACATGCAGCTCGACGGCGGCCTCGAAGAGATCGAACGGCACCTCTTCCACCCCGACGACCGCACGGACACCCGTGAGGAGCGCACCGGCCTCGCGCTCTCCGTCCTGGGCCACCTCGCCTCCTACGGGCGCGACGCCGCGCTGCTCCTGTTGCGCAGCTACGCCGCGGTCGGCGGCAACTGGCGCTGGGCCCTGGACGAGCTCGCCCTGCGCGACGACGACGAGGGCCTGCTCTCCCTGGCGCCCGCCGTACTGGCCCGCTTCCCCGAGACCCCCGAGGGCGAGGCCGAGCTGGCCGCTGCCGTACGGGACGCGTTCGAGCCCCGCCCCTGGCGGCTGTGGGCCGAGGACGCCCGGTACGGCGCCCGGGTGCGGGCCGCGGGCGAGCAGGGCTCCTTCGACCGCTGGCAGCGTCAGCTCACGCCGAGCGGCCCGCAC